>JBCDGT010000141.1:0-7229 GCA_038750915.1 Bacteroidota bacterium | reverse complement strand
TGATCGGGCTTTGGGTCTGGCCTATGCAGCGACGGGTGATCACAAGCAAGCCAACCGCTATTTCGAACGCTTCGCCAAATATGTTGACACGCTCGCTCAAGAGCGGCAAATTGATGCACATAACGAGACCCTCGAAAAATTCCAAACCGAACTGCGGGAAGGGCAAATAGCCCAGCAGGAATTACTCATTACGCAACAGCAACAGGAGCAACAACTGCTCTGGTTTTTACTGGGCTGCCTGGGCTTGATGGCAATAGGGGGGTATCTAATTTTTCAGTCGCGACTACAATTCCAGCGTAGTGAAGCTCGGCGTAAAGAGACCGAGCGATTAGCGGAGGTGGCCGCCATAAAGCAGGCCGCCGAGCTGGGTAACCTGCGGAGCATGATCGATGGACAAGAGAAGGAAAGAAATCGAGTGGCGAAAGACCTCCATGATGGCCTTGGGGGGCTACTGGCCACGGTTAAAGCCCGGCTCTCCGCTGAGGCCAGTACCAGCCCGGAAGCCAATCGTCTGATTGATCGGGCGTGTACCGAAGTTCGCCGCATCGCCCATAACATGATGCCACAAACCCTGGCGTTGTCGGGGCTATCGGGCTCGGTTCAAGATATCGTCGCCCAACTCAACCAAAGAGGCCTGGAGACGGAGTTGGAAATCGTCGGCCAGCCAGATCTTCGCCTGGACGATGAAGGGCAGGCCATGTTATTACGGATCATCCAGGAACTTACACATAACGTGGTGAAGCACGCAGCAGCGTCAAAATTATTCATCCAACTACTGGATCAACCGCAGCAATTAATGCTGACGGTAGAAGACGACGGTAAGGGCTTTAATCTGGAACACCGCCTGAATAAACCTAATGGCATCGGCCTGGGTAATATCGCTAATCGGGTAGCCTACCTGAATGGAGCCATTCAGTACGACAGTAGCCCCGGCCACGGCACTACCGTTACCCTAACTTTACCGCTATGACACACCTTGCTATCGTTGATGACCACTCCATTGTGCTACAAGGCTTGGAGTTGATGCTCAAAAATGAACCTTCTTTGTCCATCACTGGCTTGTACCAAAACGGGGCGCAACTGCTCTCCGCTTTGCAGCGAGGAGAAACCATCAATACTATTTTGATGGACATTCACATGCCGGACACGAATGGCGTGGAGCTTTGCAAAATGGTGAAGCGAGAATACCCTTCCGTTTCCGTTATCGGCCTTTCGATGGTGTCGGAGATTAGCTTGGTCCGGCTTATGATCAAGAACGGTGCCAGCGGTTATTTACACAAAAACGCAGGAAAAGAAGAGGTGCTTCGGGCCCTGGAGCGCATCCGGCAAGGGAAGAAATATTTTAGCGATGAGATTAACGATATGCTCATCGAAGGGACCCGAAAAGGAGGGGTAGGTACGCGCCGTAGTCCTTTTCCCCGCCTGAGCCGGCGGGAGAAAGAAGTGCTGCGCCTCATCGTGGATGAATTTACGACCCAGGAGATTGCCGATAAACTATTCATCAGTTTTGGAACGGTAGAAACCCACCGCCGCAACATCCTCGCTAAGCTAGGTGCGCGGAATACGGCGGGCCTAGTGCGGGTGGCTTTAGAATACCGGCTGTTGGATACTTAAATGAGGCTGACGTATATTTAATCGGCTTTTTATATTTACTTCATATTATGTAAAAACCGTGGTATTGTTAGTGGAAATTGGATTGATTACCAAAGACTTTTTATGGTCGTTCAATAAGTTGGGCGCGGCCGCAGGTGCAATGGCCCCGTTACGGGCCAATGGCCTTGTCCCCAAGGGGCGGGGTCAAAAAAGCAGAAAGAAGGTTAATTGGCCGCTGTACCTTTTGGCTTGTTTACTGATGATGTCCAGCGATCTTTCCGCTCAGTTGGATAGCTTACGCGGAGAAGTCGTTTTGGCTTACCAGGCAGAGAAGCGCATTAATGCCAACCTGAATACTCTTTTAGATCACTGTGGAGATGATTTCAGCTGCATCGAAGAGCAAATTACTTGGGCGGCTACCATAGCGGATACCTTACACTATCAGGTACTGGAAAGAATCGGCTACCGTTCTTTGCGGGGAAAACGCCCGCAGGAGGCCTTACGCTTTTTTCATCGGGGGTACGCAACCGCCATAGCTAGTAATCAGGTTTACCAGCAAGGTGGGTTCCTGAATTCAATAGGCTACGTCTACGCCCATACTACGTTACAGCCTGATTCAGCCGCTCATTACCTTTACCGAGCCATCGAAGTTTGGGATGTTGATTATCCCAATGCTGCGTGGCGGTGTTTTTACTCCTTGGCTCACGTATATAAATCGCTGGATCAAGCGGACCGCTGCTTGGAGGCGGCTGAACAAGCATACGTGCGGGCACGCGAAGGTGGTCATCGCATGGATTATGGATTTGCGTTGTTTCACCTACTGCAATTTGCCTTCTACTACGGTAAAGACTCCTTTATCAATCGTTACTGGCCGGCTTACCTCGAGCTCAGGAATACTGCGAAAAAAATCGATGAGAAGCACGACGTGCTCCTAGAGTATCTGCGGGGGGACGATTTGGCCCTGCAACAACTAGCAGACTATTTAAAGCGCGTCGCCGCCGGTATCACCAAGGAAGAGCCACCCAATATTGGTTACTTATACAGTACGCTTAGTACTGGCTATAAACGAAGGGGGCAAATTGGGCGGGCCATCGAAGCCCTGCGTGAAGGGATAGCTAGGGATAACAGCATCCGTCGGATGGGTAATCTCGTAGAAATGTATAAGGAGCTGGCCCAACTCGGAGAACTAAAAGGTGACCCCTTGGTAACGGTGGAAGGTTTAAAAGGCTACCAACAGCTAAAAGATAGTATGTCTCGGGAGGAGTACCAGGCCAGCATTAGTCGCCTAGAAGTCGAATACGAAACCCAAAAAACGGAAGCGGAGTTGGCCCGCAGCGAGCTGGCCCTTAGCGAGGCGCGCCGGCAAAGAACTCAACTAGGGATCGGAGGAAGTGCCCTGGCAATACTACTGTTAGGCGGCTTCTTTTTCTTCCAGAATCGGCTCAAGTTACAAAGGCTACGGAGTGAGGTTACCCGAGAAGAGCAAGAGCGAAAATTACTTGAAGTCCAGCAACAGGCCGAACTTTCCAATCTTCGTTCCCTCATCGAAGGCCAGGAAATGGAACGCACCCGTGTAGCCAAAGATCTCCACGATGGACTGGGAGGGCTGCTTACCACCGTTAAGGCCCACGTCGCCAGCATTCCGGATACGGCCGAAGCTGAGGCACTGATCGACCGGGCTTGTACTTCCGTTCGCCGAATTGCCCACAATATGATGCCACAAACCTTGGCGCAGTCCGGCCTTTCTGCCAGCCTCGGTGATCTAGCCGCTCAGTTGCGGGTGCAGGGTTACGATGTAGACCTGGAGATCGTCGGTAGCCCGGAAGAACTACTGGAGCTTCCGGAACAGTCCATCCTCCTCCGAATCGCACAGGAGCTTACCCATAATGTGGTCAAGCACGCGGAAGCTAAGCATATTCTCCTCCAGCTATTCACCCAACCGGACCGTCTACTACTAACCGTCGAAGATGATGGTAAAGGCTTCAACTTGGATCGAGCCCGAAGTGGTATGGGCTTGGGCAGTATCGAACAGCGGGTCGCCTTCCTGGAAGGGGAGATATTGTTTGACAGTAGCCCCGGCCAGGGAACTACGGTCAGTATCTCACTGCCGATCACCCAAAAAGTATGATTTAAATCATGCTTTCCGGTGAGGAAAAGCAGCGTTTCAGCCTGGCATGAGGCGGAACTTTGTGGTGTACTTAAAAACAAAGATCACCATGCGCTTTTTCGCTCTTTCTCTCGAATACATGCTCATCCGCTACTTTCTCATGATGGCCTGCGTCATTGGTGGCCTTTTTGTCGGCCAGCCATTGATTGCCTTCCTGGCACTCCCCCTCTTCTTGAGTGCTATCCTGGGCGTAAGCTTTCGTGCGGAAACGCCTGCCGCAGAAGCTAACGTACTCGGTCTAACCAATGAGCAGAAAGCACAAAATGATTTCCATCGGGCTGCTTAGAGCGCCCACGTTGGATGTAGGATTCTCTATTCACGCCCCCCTAGGCTGCGCGCCGGGGGGCTTTTTGTCTATATGCCTTCGGTTCCTAGTAACCGCCACTTGCCTTTTAAGAGCTCTTCTTCTTCTTCTTCTTCTTCTTGCAACGTATTGCAGTATTGCTTTTCACAAAATTGAGCTCGGTTTACGGTAAATTTAACCGAGGTGTCCAATTCTTTCCAAGAGGAAGGAGGTCGAGCTGCGTTTGGTGGATAGGCACGGGCGGACGGTGTGGTCCGCCCCAGTGATCGATGACCTCCGCGAGAGGACCATTGACGTTTCCGAGAAACGGGCTGGGGTGTACTTACTAATTTACCGAGGTCACTTGGGCCGGCGGTTTATGCGGCGGGTGGTTGTTCAGTAGCCTCTCGGGGCACTACGGGCTGGAGTGCACCGAGGAACTGGCGAAGTTGGTTTACTAAACCCCGAGCCAACCAAAGCATTGGCCACCCGTTCCCGTTAGCATTGTCCCCAAGCAATGCTAGTATGAACCCAGGCGAAATCGACGAATTCCTTGCAACTTACTTTGACAACTTGCGTCAGTTACGGGTAGCCGAGGAAAGTATTGCTGCCTTAAGTAAGACGGTGAAGGCCATCTCGGTAAGGTCTAAGGATATGCTCATTGGTCCTGGGGAAGTGAATAAGCACGTTTATTTAGTTGTCCAAGGAGGTTTCGTTTGCCGCTACGTTGAGGAAAGGTCGGGAGTGGCAAATACCATCAACTTTTACCTCGATGATTTACACCCGATCATGGCCTGTTTGGACAGCTACTTTACCCAAACGCCTACCAGCTGTGAGTTAATGGCGATTACGAAATCTACGGTGTTGGCCCTCCCTAAAGTAATTGTAGACGAGCTCAGGGACAAGGATGCCGCTTTCGAAACCTTCCACTATGAGGTGGTTGCTACCGCTATGCGGGAGGAAAATGAGCTAAAAACTAAGCTAATCGCCTACTCCGCCAAGGATAAGTACGATTTTATCCTTGGGGAGATGCCCTCCGTCATCCAACGCGTACCCGGAAAATACATCGCGGAATTTTGCGGTATTTCCCAGGCGTGGCTAAGCAAGCTAAAGAAGCAAAGCTGATGATAAACCCCCTTTTTTTGGTGACCACACATTTTTTGAACTAGTTCAAACTTTAGGAATTTCAACGGACTGAATTTTGCCATTGCAAGTTAATTAAACCACTTACGATGGAAAATCCAACCCTTTCCCCAACGCAACCTACGGCTGATCCGGACTACACTTCCTTCCTGCGGGAGGAGGTAAAGCCGATCAGTAAGGAGGTGGCCAATCACCTACAATCCGCTTTGCCCTGGGGTACGTTGCCCGACATTGACGGGATGAACTTACTGGAAGAAGCCGGTGACGCGGCCGTAGAAACTGGCTTCTCCGTTGCTGACGACGGCAGCATGGCGGTAGCCGTAAAAACGCTTATGCCCGATACCAGTCCTGAGATGTGGGACTGGTGGTTCGGCTGGCACGGCTCCGAAGACGCCCGCTACAAACTTTGGCACCCACAAGCACACCTGAGCGCCAAGTGGGAAGACAGTCGGACGAATAACTGCTACGTCGGCCGTACCTCGATTGTCAAAGAATATATCGGTGATGAGTTACAAGATGCTGCCATCCAGTTCCGGTCACCGCTGGACTTCGGCTTCTCCTTCGACGCCATCAATAATGCTGAAGAGGCCGTTTATATCTGTGCCCGTATCGGGCACCCTAGCTTACCTATCGACTATGGCTACCTGGTGCACCAAGTCCGGAACACGCCCAGCGGCACTGAAATGCGCTCCCGTTTCTGGATGGGCGGTAAATACGTGGCCTCCCGTCGGGAGAACATGGTAAGCAAAATCGCCGTAAAGGCTCTGCAGAAGATTGAGTCGCTACCCACAAACTTTGCCCAGGACCTACTTCGCCACTGTTCGGAGGAAATGAACCATTTGGCCGGTATTTTGCCGGAGCTTTACGCGCAATACGCAACTGCGGAAGAAGTAGCGATCAGCGGAGCAACCATTCGGAACAGCGATACCGACTTCGAGGAAAAAGTCATGGCAACGCTTTTCAACAAATACCCCGTTAAGCGGCGACCCCACGCCATCTACGAGCCGAAAACTGTAGAGGACATCATTAATGTCGTCCGCTACGCCAAGCGAGTGGGCCGTAGGCTCTGTATCACCTCGGGCGGGCACAGCTTCAGTGCTAACTTTTTACGGGACGAGAGTTTGCTGATCGACCTTAAGCACTTTAACCAATTCGACGTTAACGTGGAGGCGAAAACGGCTACGGCCGGCCCCGGTGTTGGCGGCAGTGACCTGATGAAGGCACTCTACAAGGATAATTTGTTCTTCCCTGCCGGCCACTGCGTTGGCGTTTGCCTAGGCGGCTATTTGCTCCAGGGCGGCTACGGCTGGAATGGACGCAAACTGGGCATTGCTTGCCAAAGCGTATTGGGCCTGGACATTGTGACAGCGGACGGGGAATTGTTCTATGCGGATGCTACGACCAACGCTGATCTGTACTGGGCTGCTCGAGGCTCCGGCGCTGGTTTTTTCGGTATCGTAGTTAAATTCTACCTCCGGGTGTACGACCTGCCGAGGTACCGGGCCGTCATCGTCCATAACTTCGGGATCAAACACCTCGAGCACGTCTACCGCTGGGCGCACGAGGTTGGTCCCAGTATTCCTAAAGCGGTAGAGTTTCAGATGGTGATGAGCAAAAACGTACTCGGGTTATTGGGCCCAGGCATTGAGGCCGTTGCCCCCATCTTTGCTGATACGAAGGAAGAATTCGAAGAAGCGCAGAACTTTATGAAAAACAGCCCCATTGCTAATAAAGCCATGATCCGTACGCCGGCGATTAACCCCGGTATTAATATGCTTTACCAATCGGTGGCCAGTCATTACCCCGAAGACCACTGCTGGGGGGTGGATAACATGTGGACGCACGCTTCCATCGATGATTTACTGCCCTACCTAAAGGACATATCCGAGAATATGCCGCCTTCCCCCTCCCACTTTTTGTGGCTCAACTGGCACCCCGGGGAGCTGGATCAGGACATGGCCTACAGCAACGAAGACAATATTTACCTCTCGGCCTACAGCTGCTGGAAAAACCCCGCTGATACGGGTAAGTGGGGAAATTGGG
>JBCDGT010000140.1:0-7234 GCA_038750915.1 Bacteroidota bacterium | reverse complement strand
GTAACGGCCTGTAGAGTGAGGATCGGTCTTCACCTGGGTGCGCAGGGCGTCCTCGCGGGCGAGGGTCCGCCAGACAGTAGCCCAACTCATGAAGAAGCGTTGCTCGGGGGTGAAGCCATCGATTTCACCAGGGCGGCCGTTTTCGGCGTAGAAGCGTTGCAAGCCATCGTAGGCGCCTAAGACGCCACCAAGATCACCGATGTTCTCTCCGAGGGTGAATTTACCGTTGATGAAAACGCTGTCGAGTACTTCGATGGCGCTGTACTGGTCGGCTAAGGCCTGACCGCGCTCGGTGAATTTCTCCAGGTCTTCTTCCGCCCACCAGTTAACGAGGTTACCGTCGGCATCAAAGCGGGAGCCCTGATCGTCAAAGGCGTGGGAGATTTCGTGACCGATGACGGCTCCGATACCACCGTAATTCACAGCTTCGTCGGCTAAGTAATCATAAAAGGGTGGCTGAAGGATCGCGGCGGGGAACACGATCTCGTTGTTTAGGGGATTGAAGTAGGCATTCACCGTCTGTGGTGCCATTCCCCATTCGCCCTTATCGACGGGTTCTCCAATTTCAGAGAGGGTTTTGCTAAAGGCCCAGTCATCAGCTGCCTTACGGTTTTCGAAGTAGGATTTATCGCTTGATATCTCCATGGTAGAGTAGTCTTCCCACTCGTCGGGGTAGCCGATCTTGACGGTAAACTTGTCCAGCTTTTCGATGGCCTTCTGCTTGGTAGGCTCCGTCATCCAGTCTAGTTTCTCAATCCGGGCCTGGAAAGCGGCAATGATATTGGCAATCATCAACTCCGCCTTCGCTTTAGCTTCAGGGGGGAACTTTTCGTCCACGTAGAGTTGGCCGAGGGCTTCCCCGACGTTGTTGCCTACGGTATTGAGCGCCCGTTCCTTCAGGGGGCGTTGCTCTTTGGCACCACTCAGGTACTTGCTGTAAAACTCCCAGTTGGCGGTCTCAATTTCGGTGGTCAGGCGGCCGGTGTGGTTATTCAGCGTATTCCACCGTAGCATGGTTTTCAAATCCTCGATCGGGGTAGTAGTCAGGAGGTTGTTGAGTGCTTTCACGTAGTCTAGCTGCGTAACCATTACGGTATCGACGTCTTCCAGATCCATGTTTTTCATGAACGCCTCAACGTCAAAAGCAGGGATCATTTCCTGCACTTCGGCAATCGTCCGAGGGTTATTGAAGTTCCGGGGATCGCGACTTTGAATCTTATCCAGGCGTGGCTCAGCCAGCTTGGTTTCCAGATCAATGATCTTCTTGGCGGCGGCGTCAGCCACGGTTGCTTCGTCACCGAGTAGTTGGAGCATTCGGGAAACATGCCCTTCGTACTCTTTCCGGATTTCTACTGATTTATCATCTTCTTCAAAGTAGTAATCGCGGTCGGGTAAGCCAAGGCCTCCGGGAAAAATGTAGGCGGCGTTAACACTGCTGTTATTCAAATCGGGAAACCCGCTGAGTCCCAAGAAAGGAGAGGTAACGGAAGTATGACGATCCAGCACTACCTTCTGCAAGTCATCGATAGAGTTGATGCTTTCAATTTCCGACAGGGCTTCACCTAGTGGGGCAACACCAGCAGCATTACGAGCTTCAATATCCAACTGTGTTTCGTAAAGAGCAATGGCTTTAGCTTGATCCGTTTCGGAGGCGTATTTACCGCTTTCTTTGGCGTTGGCTAAAATTTCCAGTACTTGTTCGTCCGTTGCTTTCACCAAAACACCGAAGCCGCCCCAGATGGTACGGTCAGCGGGGATTTCGGTATTCTTGATCCAGTTGCCGTTGACGTAGTTGTAGAAGTCATCTTTTGGCGATACGGTGGTGTCCATATTGGCCAGGATGATACCACGAGGCTCATCGGTAGTGGTAATACCTTCGCCAGCCGGTTGGCAAGCGGATAGGCCAAATAGGACCATAACCAATACGGAGAGTGGATAAAGGAGTTTTCCTTTGATCATGTTTCGTTATTTATTGAACTCGTTTAAATTTTTCGCTCGCGACCTTATCCGCGCCCTGATTTCCTCTAGCTTCGTTACGAAAAATCTCATGTAGCTTTGGCTATACTCCATTTTCGCTTCGCGGCTATTTCGTGGTCCGCACCTTGCTAGAGAAAATCAGGCCTGCGGAGCGGCCTGCTCGGAAAAGTTTAAACAAGTTTAGTGAGGGAGGGGTAGAAACCGGGGCAAATGACTAGCAAAAAAGTAGCCCGGTAACCGCGCGAAAGTAGCATCCACTGCTAAGAGACACGCGTGAAAATCGACGAATGAGAAGTTTTTTGGGATAAGTAAGCCGGATAGTACGATGGGTGGTAATAGTGACAAGCGATCAGAAATCCCACGGTAACCTCCTATTCTACTGTGCTTATCCATGGTATCTTTGCGCACTCTTTTCTTCACCACCTTTACTCCTTTCTTCATGGCAGGCAGTTCCTACGGCAAACTCTTCCGCATCACCACCTTTGGCGAAAGCCATGGGGTTGGCCTTGGAGTCATCATCGATGGTTGTCCGGCGGGAATTGATTTCGACTTGGCTTTCATTCAAGGAGAGTTGGCCCGGCGGAAGCCAGGGCAAAGCCGGATTGTCACCCAGCGTAAGGAAGAAGATGGTGTCCAAGTGCTCTCGGGCGTCTTTGAGGGCAAGACTACGGGCACCCCCATCGGCATGGTGATCTACAACAAAGACCAGCGCAGTAAGGACTACGGGCACATCTTCGATAAGTTCCGCCCCAGTCACGCTGATTACACCTTCCACGCTAAGTACGGTATCCGAGATTACCGTGGTGGTGGACGGTCTTCGGCCCGCGAGACGGCAGCCCGGGTGGCCGCCGGAGCGGTAGCGCAGCTGTTACTACGACACTACGGAGTTACTATTAAAAGCTACGTTTCTCAGGTAGGCCCAATTAGGCTCGACAAAAACTACCAGGAGTTGGACCTCACGCAAATCGAAAGCAACGACGTTCGCTGCCCGGATGCGGAAACAGCCACCGTAATGGAAAAGGAGATCCTGGCCGTTCGCAAAGCCGGAGACACCATTGGCGGAGTAGTGAGCTGCGTCGTTACCGGTGTACCCGCTGGTTGGGGGGAACCGGTGTTTGATAAGCTCCACGCCGAATTGGGCAAAGCCATCCTTAGCATCAATGCTTGCAAGGGCTTTGAGTACGGTTCCGGCTTCGCGGGGGTTACCATGCGGGGCAGCCAACACAACGACGAATTTTATACCGAAGTCGACGGTACCGTCCGCACCAAAACCAACCGGTCTGGCGGGGTCCAGGGAGGTATTTCTAACGGGGAAGACATTTATTTCCGGGCCGCCTTCAAATCAGTAGCCACCATCATTCAGGACCAGACGAGCGTCAACGAAGCGGGCGAAGAAGTCACCGTTACTGGTAAAGGCCGGCACGACCCCTGCGTACTGCCCCGCGCCATTGCCATCGTGGATAATATGACGGCGCTGGTACTGGCGGATATGTGTTTACGGGCGCGGGGAAATCGGCTGTAGCTATTCTTTTAGTTGCTTTAGAACACTTTCTAAGTATTCGCTTTCAACGCCCCGTTTTTTCATTCGCAAATAGTAATTTCTTGCATTTTCAAATTCCCCCTTTAATAGATAGAGATCAGCGTAGCAAGAAAGCAAATTTGAAGAGTTAGGATATTCTTTTTGGTACTTGTCAAGAATAAATAAGGCGTATTCTAATTCTTTTTCAGCAATTTGCTCCCTAGCAAATTTATAGTAATATTTCTCTGGTACTTTCAATCTGTAGCCAAAGCTATTCGACAGACTTTGGTAGTGCGTCTCAATCAGAAAAATTTCATCAAGACCATTTACTCTTTCTGGATTAAAACCCGCATAAGTAAATTTAAGTCCTTCAATAAATCCTTGGGTGGTAATGGAGACATGGTTTTCACGGCTTAAATGATCAAACTTGAACCTTAATTTGCTACTTGCTCCCCCCTCAAGTACATCAGCGAGTCGTTTCGAACTGAAATAGGTAAACCCACCTTCGTTACCTACCCCTAGGTACAAACTTTGCGGGAACCTATTTTTCGAACTAAAAAACTCTTTGGCTCTAATTACTTGTTGTTCATTGTTTCGGCCTAAACTTGGACTTATCGCTATATAAGCCTGAAACGCACCCGGATGCTGCATCATACCATAAACGGTAAATAATCCGCCAAACGAATGCCCCGCCAAAACACTAAACGGAAGAGTTCGATAGTTTCGATCAACCCAGGGTTGTAACTCTTCCGTTAAGTGCCTGAGAAATAGTTCTGCTCCTCCATACATGCTTTTATTGTCGTTGCTTCCAGCCGGCGTTAAATCTTTGCTGCGATTATTATTAATGATACCGATTACAATCATTTTCGGGACATCACCACTGCTAGCTAGCTTATCCACTAGGCTTGAGACAAAATTGAAGTTCCATTCTCCATCCAATAGGTAAAGAACTTGATATTTTTCATCACTATGCAGGTAGTCTTTAGGGGTAAAAACGGCAAACCTTCTTTGCTCCTTCAATATCTCGGATTTGATCGTAACCTGTTGTCCGATTACAATATCACTTCCCTGAGCACAAAGGGCTATAAGACTGAATAGAAAGGCTGCCACACATATCAATATCCGCCACATTATTACAATTAATTGATTATGTCCAACTGATTCCAGTTAATTAATTTTCAATTTCCCATTCCCACCCTTCACTCGAATGGCAGGGGCCGCATCACTACCATTAGCCGATTTATATTCCATCTCTATTTTGGAATGCTCTTTATGACTCTTAACTACAATTAAATCTTCAGGAACATTGACGGTGCCAAAATCAAGGTCCGCAAATACGCGGTAAGCTGCTGAGCCGGGAGGCGAAGTACGCACCTCAAAGAAGCTGCCTTCTACTTCAATACCGCTGAATTTGGCACCAAGCTCATCTACGTAAAGCTTACCGTTATGAAAATCGAGCTCCGCTGCCCCGGTTAATTTATCTACCTCTAGCGTAGTAAAGCGTCCACTACCTTCTACTTCGTGTAGTTCTTTGATTTCGTAATCGCAGTTATGATTATCGCGGAGGTCGAGTTCCTGGAGTTGGTCAAATTCTACGTTGGCAAAACGGCTGTTAAAAGAGTACTTCCCCCCGCTTTCGATTTCAAAAGTACCATTATGGGAATTGACCTTACCATCTTCAGTGGCGCCGATAATAAATGTCCCAAAGCGGTCCGTGATGTCCAATTCTCCTCCAATACTTTCAATTTCGTACCGGTCATTGTGAGAATCAAGGTCGAGGGATTTGGCGGCCCCCATTTCTACTTGTGTGAAACGCGAGACAAGGTTGACATCACCAACTTTCCCTAAACCAACTTTAACGTTGTGTAAGTTCCCAGACACCCGGCCGCCAACATTGCCCAACTTGAGTTTACCAAAGCGTAGTTCGAGCATTAAGTCACCACTGACGTTTCCACCTCGGACGGTAGCATTATGCAGTTCTAATTCCAGGTCGCCCAACTGCAAGTCTTCGTGGAGATCAATATCTTCAAATCGAGTCCTCAGTCGCAGTAATTCTGTTTTGGGAAGGTAAAGACGAGTCGTCAATTTAAAATTACGTACGTTCTTCACTTTGGTGCCATCCTTAAATATCACCCGAGTTCTATTGTTGGTCTGGTTCCAACTGCGGATAGCAGCAAAACCGACCTCTAGGTCGATTTGTGTACTGCTCTCCTTGATATCGCTAGCTAGCTTAGTAAGGAAAAGGTCAGCCTCCTCTTTGTCATCCGCGTCTACACTCATTTCGGTAAGCAGACGGATCTTTCCATCCGTAGAAGGCAAAACCGTTAATGGCCCTCGACTTTGCTTAAAAGACACATTGGGCTTGGCAGCAAAGCTTTTATCAATTGTTTTCCTTGAGGTTTGCCCGTAAAGGCCACAAGAAAGTAAAGCCACAAAAAGCAGTAAGTAGTTAAATTTCTTGGTCAGGGGTAGAATTACCATAATATGCTTGTTTTTCAAGTTCATTCTCCAGTTGCTCCAGCAACCGGATTTTAAGTTCGTAGTAGCGCAGCAAGGTGCTAAGCAAGCGCTCGTTTTGTCCATAACGGGGCAATTCCGCCAGATACTCCTCCTGCAAAGAATCGAGCAGGTGCAGTTCTTCAAAAAAGTAGGCGTAGGAGGTAGCGTCTACCTTATCCAGTTCCAGCAGCCGTTCTTTATTGGCAATCAACTGTTGGTATTCCTTCTCCTGGGCCGCCATCTCGGGAGTAATGCCCACTAAAGAAGGAGTAGTTTCTATTTCGGTATCCACTTCGCTAAAGAAGTAAACGCCAAGACAGCAGGCGAGCAAAATAGAGGCCGCAGCTCCCCAACGAAACCAATTCCGACGCCGGTAGGCGGAGGCACCACTCAAGCGTTCCTCTAAAACACGCCAACCAGCATCCGGCGTCCAATCTTCCGCAGTATCCAGTTCGGCTCTCTGTTGACGAATTTGGCGTTCTAATTCATCCATGGTTCGTTGTTTTAGGGCGCAGGGTCTGGCGCAGTAGTTTTTTTGCCCGCCAGTACTGTGATTTTACCGTAGAGACGGAAACCCCCAAAATTTCGGCAATCTCCTTGTGTCGATAGCCTTCCAGCAGATAAAGCGTCAGGACTAGCCGACACCCTTCCGGTAGTTTTTTGATCGCCTGATGCACTTTTTGCATATCCATCTGAGGTAGGGAAGTAGTTTCCGTATCGGGAATATCCATCTCTTCACTCAGCACCAATAACGGGCGTTCCTGCCTTAGGTGAGCGATGCTCAGGTTGATAGCAATGCGTTTAATCCAGGTACGCAGTGCTGCTTCGCCTCGGAATTGGGACAACCGACGGAAAGCCTGCAGGAAGCACTCCTGCGTCAGGTCCTCAGCATCCATTCGGTTGGCCACCAAACGGATGATGAGGTGAAATACACCCGGCGATTCTCGTAAGTACAGTTCCCGTTGGGCCGTACGCTCCCCCCGTAGGCAACGATCAATTAAAGTATCCTCGGGGCTTTTACGCATAGTGGGTGAAGGGGTAAAACTGACTATTGGATAAGGGAAAAAGGAAAAGGTTGGAAATTTCCGATATTTTTTTCGCCTGCCAAGCGTTCGGACCAAAGCCTTGGCAACCAGGAGCTGTCGCTCTTCGGTTGCGCAGACTATCGTTCCGACCGCCTAAAATCGAAGCGTAGGCGGTCGGAATGATAACTTCAGTAGTGATGTTGAGCGAGCTGCT
>JBCDGT010000139.1:0-7238 GCA_038750915.1 Bacteroidota bacterium | reverse complement strand
TTCCACGAAGGAGAAGACTACGCTGACTACTTCCTCCGCTTCGAAGGCGAGGAAAATAGCCGTAGTTACCGCGTAATGCCCGACGGTACCATTGGTGCCGACACCCGCTCAGTGCCCTGGCAGGTTGGCGGTATTCTACCGCTCACCCACGATCTATTTGCCGAAGACGCCCTTGTTTTTAAAGATATCCACTCCGCCAGCGTAGTGCTGGAAAGCAAAAAAAGCGGCCCCGTACTCAAGGTCGATTACGCCGGCTGGACCCACCTCGGCATCTGGGCCAAGCCGAAAGGCGATTTTGTCTGCATCGAACCCTGGCTCGGCCTCGCCGATGCCCATAACTCTGACGGTAACTTCAAAGCCAAAGAAGGCATCATCGAACTCGCTCCGGGGGAAACCTACGAGATGAGTTACGATATTAAGGTGTTGGGCTTGGAGGAGTAAGTGGTCTTTTGATACGTTGGTAGTTGATCCCTATCTTTCCCGTTTACTTCACGCCTTCAAGGCAACGGGATTTACCTCCTTTGCCTACCAGAACGCCAACAGAGCAAGGCATCAAATTACTAATATCCTCACCCCCTATTTACCCGAATAAGTCATCTTTACTAACCGCAGTTTATTGCGGTGTTCACTGGGTAAAACCACTTCATTAGCGGCGACCTGAATACCATCGCGGAAGCGGAGGCGGAGTTCCAGATCCCGGGTATTGAAAAGGCTATTGCGGTCGAATTCTCCACGGCCATTGACGACATACTCACTCACTGTATTTTCGAAGCGGATTTCGTCATTGAACAGGAAACGCAAGCTACTGGGGTTCTCCATGAGAAGGAAGCTAGAATAGACACCGCCGTCGTCTTGGCTGTACTGCTTTTTGTGGAGGATATTACTCCAGTGTGGTTTGCCATCCGGGTGAACACTGAAAACGATTAGCTCATCGTAGTGGTAATCCACTAGCGGGCGGATGCCATAGTTGTTGAGCACTTGGGTCCGGCTGGCATTGCTGCGGCGTTCCAACTGGCGGTTACGTTCAGTGATAATAAGGGCCCCGCCGTCGCGGCGGAGGACGAGATCGCGGACGGACAACTCGTCGATGCCCGGGTTCTTTTTGTTGTATTTCTTGCCTTCGATATTCCGGATCAACGTCAGCGGGAAGGGATTGAAATCGGGACTCGTAATTCCGGGATTATTGGGATCCACCTTAATCCAAAAGTAGCCGTCGGCTCGCGTAAAATCTTTGGTAGTGTACAGCCCGCCGCCAGTCAGCTGCCGGTTCAGATTATCGTAGCGAAAGAAAATATCGTAGGTGAGGCTATCGCCCATATTCAGCTCAAAGCTATTGGCCTCTCCGTCCATAGAGAGTCGTTGGATTTCATAATTATGCGCCTTGCGGTTACTTTTAAAGTTATCGCGCTCGATGATGGAGTACAATTAGCCGTAATTAGTCCACTCGGCTTGCATAAAATCCTCTCCGAAAAAAAATTTATCCGGCTTGATTTCCCGGTCGTACTGAAGCTCCATCTCCTCTAGGTCGATACCAATAAACCGCACCTTAGACTGCTGCTCGGTAATCACGATCAGGGCTTTGGATTCATCTTCGGAGCGAATAACTTCGTCTTCAGGCGAGGAAATGAATACACCAAAGTCCACCAGGGTAACACTATCGCGCAAGTTACCCGCTGGGTTGTAACGATCAAGTTGCAGGTGGTTCCTTCCTTTTTCCCGGAAAAGGTAAATAAGGTAAAAGCCAGTTCCGTCTTGCCGGGTGATCGTTTCCAATAAGCGGATATTACGTCCTCTTAGTTCGAGTTCCTTCTCCCAGCTCTGCCGCATATTCCGATCGTAGGCCGTCAGAAAATGTTTAGTGGTGCGATCTTGCAGCAATAAAACCTGCCCCCCTAGTTTACCAATCAGGTTATACTCTGTATCGCTGCGCATAGTCATCTCTTCGCTCACGGTGAGTACTTGGGCGCGGGCGCAGGTGCAAAAGAAGCTTACAAAAGCAAGGAGCAGAAAGGTACGCATAAGCACAGTACTTTTAAATGGGAAGGGAAAACGTAATAACTAGACGCTAACTAAGCTCTGTGGTATTATACGGTTATTGATGCGCTTAAGTTGTGTCTTACATACTACGACTAACCGTTTTTTACGGCTCCCTCTCCAGCGGAGCGGTTAGGATGCGTCTTTTTGCTAGGGACCCAAAAGTAAGCTAGGGAGAGGTCTTCTCCGCCACTCCCAAAAGGCAAAACCCGCCACTAATACGTATTCGGCCGCGACCAACCACAAATTTTCTTCGTAAGGTACCGTAAGGTAATTGGTGTAGGTCAGCATAATCAGGAAAGACCACACCAGTGGAAAGCGCCAGCGGGTAAAGCAACACAGTACAATCGGTACGCTCAAGTACCAGGGGTGAACGGTCGTTGCGCACAGTAGGTACAGCACGAAGGCCCAAAGCCAACCTTCGGCCAGGGAAGCCCAGTCTCTACGACGATCTACCAAAGCCATTAACAAGATACCTCCAGCGGAGACCTTCGCCAGCAGCGGCCCAAAGCGGGCAATCTGGTTCCAGCCTATTTCATAGTAGCCGTACGCCCGGGCCAGGTAATACAGGCTGGCGTTGAATTCGAACTTCCGCTGGTACAACTCCAGGCTAGCTCGGAAACCATCGATAAAGTCTTCTGCTAGTAGGAAAGGAGCAAAAAAGAGGAGGCAACAGATGCCAAAAGCCGCAGAAAAAATCCAGAATGGACGCCCCCACAAACGGCGGATCAAGAAGGGAAGTAGCATTAAGGGTAATAATTTGCTCGCGACGGAGGCTGCCATGGCCGCAGCGCTAGCGACCCAGTTGCTACGCTGCAGCCAATAATACGCCAGTAAGAGAAAGAACACCATTGCCCCTTCGAAGTGGAGGTTACCCATGATCTCGACGATGATGAGGGGATTGAGCCAGTAGAGAAGTAATCTAGTAGTCTTTTGGTCTTTTGGTAGTACTGGTCCATTGGTGCTTTGGTCTTTTACCACTTTTGCTGGCACCTGCGGCCGCGCCTGGAAAAGTTGCCAGAGCAACCATAAACTCCCGAGTTCGCAAAAGAGCAGGAACAGCTTCATTACTACGGAGGCGCCATACCAGCTGTTAGGACTCAACCAGGCTGCTACCGTGAAAACGCCCTGTGCGACGGGGGGGTAAATGGTGTAATATTCGGGGGAGTTGAGTCGCTCGAATAATTCTGGACTAAGGCCGGCCACTTCATTCCCTGGTTCCAAATAAAAGGCCGGGAGCTGGGCAAAGGGGTTTATTCCGGAAGCAACCAAGTGGCCGTCCCAGATGAAACGGTAGATATCATCACTGAGTAAAGGGAAGGCAAAAACCAGGGCTAAGCGGAGGGTTATTCCCAAGCTAATCAGCAACTTCAGTGAACTCGGTTGCGGTCGGTAGACTAAGACAAGATAACCAGCGAAGGACACCAAGAAACTACCGAAAAGAGAGGTGAAATCCATTCGATCCACTCCGTACCCCAAGTATAATACACCAGTAGACAGGAGCAGACTGCCGGCGAAAAGTGGGAAAGAGTGCTTCATCGAAGGCTAAAGGTAGCGGGTGTTCAAGCAAATAATCTCATGGCTACGGCCCGGGCGATGTTCTGTCCGTCCATAGCCGCACTCAAGATACCGCCGGCAAAACCAGCGCCTTCACCACAGGGGTATAAGCTAGGCAAGTCGGGATGCTGGTAGCTATCTCGGTCTCGGGGAATGCGGACAGGGCTGGAAGTACGACTCTCCGTGCCGATCACGTTAGCTTCTTCAGTAAAATAGCCCTTCATTTTACGGCCAAAGTCCTGTACGCCTTGTTGGAGGCGGCTGAAAATAGGCTGTGGCAAAAGCTGGTGCAAAGGAGCCGGATGCAAACCTGGGATGTAGCTAGAAGCAGGTAGGTCTTGAGAGGTTTTGCTTTTAACAAAATCCGTTAATCGCGCCGCGGGGGCGGACTGGCTACCGTCTCCTGAGCGAAACATCCGTTGTTCTACGGACTGCTGAAAAGCTAAGCCGGCGAAGATGCCGTTCTGGGCGAAAGGTTGGAGGTCTTCCACCTCAATGGCCACAACCGTACCGGAGTTGGCGTAGGGGCTATCCCGACGGGAAAGGCTCATGCCGTTGACCACGATTTCTCCGGGAGCCGTTGCCGCAGGAACAACAAGTCCGCCAGGACACATGCAAAAGCTGAACACCCCACGGTCTTTTACCTGAGTCACCAACTTATAGCTGCTGGCGGGCAGGTTCTCCTCCCGCTGGCGCTGCCCGTACTGGATTTGATCAATCAGAGGCTGGGGGTGTTCGATGCGTACGCCGAGGGCAAATGGTTTAGCCTCCATTCTGACCTGATGGCGATGGAGCAGCTCGTAAACGTCCCTTGCGGAATGGCCCGTGGCCAAGATGAAGGCGGCGGCCTCCAGGCGATAAGTCTCCCCTTCTGGGTTTCGAATTACTAGCGCACGTAGGTCTTTTGCGTCTCGCTCTAATTCCACCATGCGGTGACCGAAGCGAATTTCTCCGCCGTATTTCAGGATGGTGGTCCGCATATTAGCGACCACCTTCGGCAATTTATTGGAGCCAATGTGGGGGTGAGCATCAATGAGAATATCCGACTGCGCTCCGTGTTCGGCCAGTAACTGTAGCGCCTTCTGGTAATTGCCTCTTTTCAGACTACGGGTGTAGAGTTTGCCGTCGGAGTAAGTGCCGGCACCGCCCTCGCCGAAGCAGTAGTTGGAATCGGGGTCTACTTCACCGAATTGTTGGATGGCCCGCAAGCTACGGCGGCGGGCCTGTACGTCTTTACCCCGCTCAATGATCAAAGGTCGTAAGCCTAACTCCAAGCACTCTAAGGCAGCGAACATCCCCGCCGGCCCACAGCCAACGATAGCTACCTTAGGTGCGTTGTCAGGTAAATTATTGAGTGTCGGTAGCCATGCGGCTTCTGGCGTAAAATTCTCCTTCGGGGCAGCTACCTCTATCCGTAAACGAAATACGGGGCGTCCTCGGGCATCTATGCTTCGCCGCACGACTTTCAGTTCCCCCAAATCTGCTGGAGATAGTTGGGTTTGACGTACAATTGCCTTACGGATTGCCTGCTCATTGTGCAGGTCCGCGGGAGGCAATTTTATTTCAACGGTGGTCGGCATGAAGCACGAAGGTACAACGACGCACTACTAATGCCGTGAAGGATCAGCGACTGATCCGCCGGAAGACATTAGTTCCGGAGGCCGAAAAATCCTCGGGCATATACACCACAATCTTTACGGTTTCCGAAGTAGTCCCTTCGGTGCCTTGTACTACGCGGCGTTTTTTGTCGCGGCTTTCCAGCAGAAGTTGGTCTCCGGAGACTTTCTCTTCCAGGTCCCAGCGATTTTGTTCCAGGAAAAATTTCAGGATGTGCGGCTTTCCGTTGTTGATCCGTACGCTGGTTTCGATGAGGATATCGTCGCCGGGCCATTCACGCACTTCGAATTCATCGAATTCGTATACGTCTAAACTTACCTGGTTGATCGAATCGAGGTCAACGGTTTTGTGGAAGATATCCGCTGGATCCTGTGCAAAGGAAATAGCAGCAACGGCCAAGAGGGCCATGGTCATGAGGAAGCGCATTCTGTGTCGTTATATGTAGTGAAGGTTAGGTGGGTCTCCAGTTACTCAAAGCACGACTATAACGCTTAGGCCACGACTTGTGTTGCCTACTTAACAACTTGGAAAGTGTTGTTCTCCTTACTTCCAGTCGCTACACAGTATTCCGTTACCGGTAACGAGCAATACCTGCTGGCGCAGGGTTTTGCCTTTCTTCACCTTCAGCAAGTAACGGCCATGGCTAAGTTGGTCGAGTTGAAGTTTATAGCGATAGCCATTATGCTTACGAATTTGATCGGTAAATACTTCACGATCGCTATCGAGGTTAATCAATTGAACCATCGTCTTTTCCTTTTCGAGATTGGCAACGGTTACCTCCAAGCCATCGAACACGGCTTGACTGCGGACAATTAGGGGCTCGCCTGGATCCACTTCAGCGGCAAAGGCGGGCGTGCTAACAAAAACAAATAGGCAAAGACATGATAGAATAAGCGACTTCATCTGGAATTGGGTTGATTGGGTTAAACAGCGAAAACTTTGAGCATATTGGAATTCCTCAGACCTGGCCAAAACAGCTATTTGGCGACGAGTAAGCATCGCAACGCGCTCGTAATACACCCATAGGGACGATGCCAATCCAATGTGGGTTGCAAGCCTACGCGCCCAAGCCGATGAACGGCAGTGTTTTATCGATGAAAGCTTAGTATTAATCGAGTAAGAACGATTACTCTCCCCAACGGTAACTTTCCACTTCCAAGCCGGCCAGATCTAGAACGCGGTCGACAACGGTAAGTACAATTTCCGACTTAGTATCCGCGCCGGCGTAAAAACTGGGGATGGCCGGGCAAATAATGGCACCAGCTTCGGTCACTGAGGTCATATTGCGCAAGTGAATTAAACTCAGTGGAGTCTCGCGCGGGACCAAGATTAGCCGGCGACGCTCTTTGAGCACAACGTCAGCGGCCCGAGTAATTAGGTCTTGGCTAACGCCAGTGGCGATGCGAGCCAGTAAGCCCATGCTACAGGGGCAGACGATCATCGTGTCGTATTGCGCAGAGCCCGAAGCAAAAGGCGCGTGGAAGTCCTTTTTATCGTAAAACGTAAAGGGATAGGCCGCCTCCTCGAAAGGGCCAATCTCCAGTTCCCAGTTGTAGCGTCCGTTGTCGGTTAAGACAACACCAACGGCAGTCCACTGATCTTTAAGCTGGGCTAAGCGATCGAGTAAAAGCTTGGCGTAAATACTACCACTACTGCCGCCAATAGCGACGACGATTTTTTTACTTGCTGCCATTAAAGGGGATAACGGTACAGTAAGCGAATGGTTTTAGCCAAGGAAGCCAACCAGAACGGTCAAGTTCGCGTTCCCCCATGTTATGCAATACATCACCCTCAACAATGGGCTTAAAATGCCCCAACTAGGCCTGGGCGTTTGGCAAGCCGACAACGGCGAAGAAGCCATCAACGCCATTCACTGGGCCCTGGATGCTGGCTACCGCCACGTGGATACCGCCTCCATTTATAAAAATGAAGAAGCCGTAGGTAAAGCCCTAAAAACCGCTGCTATTCCCCGTTCCGACGTATGGCTTACAACTAAAATTTGGAACGATGACATACGCGCCGGACGCACG
>JBCDGT010000138.1:0-7257 GCA_038750915.1 Bacteroidota bacterium | reverse complement strand
TGGGTTCCCCCCGCCTCCGCGGCGTGGGGGCGGTGGGGGTCGGGTTGGGGTTGGGGGGGGGGGGGGGGGGCCCGGGCCGGTGGTAGCGACTTTGGTATTCGGGGCCGCTCGGGGGCATCACCGAATAAAACCGCGAGAATATCCACAATGGCTTGGAGGAAGTCCTTCATTCGCGGCGTAAGTTAGTGAACCCACCTGACCGTACGAAACTAGATCACTGGACATTTTGTGTTTTTTCCCTCTCCCCCCGCCCTCCCAAATTCGCTGCGCTGGGGAGGGAGCCACAGAATGTCTGATTGCTGCTTACGAAACTTGTTTCCCGTTCAACTTGTATTTATTGCCAACGAAATCCGCTACGCCACTATGGACCAAGTCAAACCCGCCGTCCTCAATGAAGAAGAGGCCAGAAAACTAGAACGTATTGCGAACGTCCTTAAGGCAGTAGCGCACCCCTTGCGTTTGGGCATCGTCCACTTATTAGAGCAGCACCCTCGTCTGAACGTCACTGATATATGTACGGCTTTAGGCCCTAAAGCGGAACAGTCTTTGGTCAGTCACCACCTCAAGAACATGAAATTGATGGGCATACTTTCCGTGAAACGTGATGGTCGCTCTATGATGTATTCCCTCAAAGAGCGGGACGTAAGCCTGATTATTGAGTGCTTGGAGAACTGCCAGTGTAATATGTAGTGGTAAGGGATTGATATGCTAAATAAGATTGGTAATGCAACTCTGTCGCATTAAATTTGTGAGCCGTTAGTTAGCGGCGAATCATTCTCCTTATGGCCCTTTGGCAATATGCTCTGCTTTTTTCCTGTGTTCTGCTTGGCGGAGGCTTTGCCCAGTTGTTGCGCGACCGGGATGATGGGGAGCGCTGGCAGACCTATTTGCCATTGTTGCTGTCTTTTAGCGGTGCTTACCTGTTAGGGATTGCTGCCATGGAGTTAATGCCGACCGTCTTCGGCAACGCCCAGTACCATACCGGAGCCTGGCTCCTTGGTGGTTTTTTTATTCAATTACTGTTAGAAGGGCTCAGCCAGGGCATCGAGCACGGCCACGTACACGCCCACGAGCGTAAGGGCTACGGCTACGCTGTTACTGTAATGGTTGGCTTAGGGTTGCACGCCTTGCTAGAAGGTTTGCCCCTAGGCTCCGTTTCTGAGTTAGTGGACCATGGGCACACTCACGCTCACGCCCACATTGACGGGAACCACCTTCTGTGGGGCATCGTCTTGCATAAGCTTCCCGCTGCCTTTGCTCTCGGTCTCTTACTTCGTTATTCTGGCTATTCGAGACGATTCACTTGGGGCTGTTTGCTAATTTTTGCCTCCATCTCTCCCTTAGGCGCTGTATTAGGAGAAGCCATCAGTATTGATCCGCAATGGCGTAATCGCGTCTTAGCTTTAGTGATTGGTAGTTTCCTGCATATTTCCACCACTATCCTTTTTGAAGCGGACGGTGGACGTGAGCACGGTATTTCACCCCGCAAGTTCGCAGTGGTGATTGTAGGGATGTTACTGGCCTATTTCACCGCCCACTAGATCACTACTTTCAGCAATCGTAGATTGGCCACCATTAGGTTCTCCGTTGACATTTGGGTAAGCGTCCTTTGTCAGGACAATTAAAGCCCATGAGCACTTCCGCCGCCGACTCCCTGCGTAACCGCCAACTCGGAGTTGGACTAATGCTGCTGGGTGCCGTCCTTTTTTCTTGTAAGGCCATCGTGATCAAGCTCGCTTACCAGTACGAGATCACCAGCATCAGCCTACTGGGTTTACGAATGGCTTTTTCCTTACCCTTTTTCCTGCTGATCGGGTATTTCCGACGGGAGCGTAGCAGCACGAATGGTCCTTTGAGCTTACGAGATGTTCTCATCATCGTTCCCCTGGGCATCTTTGGCTACTACCTGGCCAGCTATACCGACTTTTTAGGCTTACAGTACCTCAGCGCCGGAATGGAACGTCTGATTCTCTTCGTCTACCCAACGCTGGTCCTGATTTTGCAGCGCTTGATTTTTAAAACACCGATCAAACCAGTACAGTGGGTCGCTACGATCATCTGCTATGCTGGCATTGGGTTGGCTTTCAGTGGCTCGGATTTCAGGATTGGAAGCAACTTTACTTTGGGGGCTGGGCTGGTGTTTTTTAGCGCACTACTCTACAGTTTTTTTGTTATCGGCAGTGGCCGTTTTGCCCCGCGGCTTGGCACCGTTAGGTTTACCTCGCTAGCGCTGGTGGCGGCTAGTATTGCCGTGCTGACGCACGTCTACTTCTCGGGGAATACGCTATTTGGCTACGTTCCAGAACTCTATGCTTACGGCCTAACGTTGGCCATCTTTTGCACGGTCATACCCAGCTATCTCGTGACTGAAGGCATCCGCCGTATCGGTCCGGGGGATGCGGCCATCCTAGGGGCCATCGGCCCCGTAGCCACCATTATCCTGGAGTACTTCATCCTCGACGAATATCTCAATTTATTGCAAGGGCTAGGCGCGGCGCTGGTAATCGTAGGGGTGGTGTTGATTGGGAGAAGCAAGTAATGGTCTATTGGTAATTTGGTCTTTTAACGAATCAAAAGACCGAAGTACCAACAGACTAACAGACTAATTCCCCGCCCGCTTAGCTTCATCACCCAGGCCGGTCTGCCGTTTACGGCTCTTCACTTTCTGGTTACCGAAGGCGTAGCTGAGGGAGAGGGCTACGTTACGACTATCCCAGCTGCCCATGCCGGTGCTGACTTGTCCGTTGAATTCGGAGTCCCCACTCCAGAAACTCTGGAAGAAGATATCATTGGCGCTGATCTTGACGTTGAGTTGATCCCGGAGAAATTTCTTTTGTAAGCCCAGATTGAGGGCCCACTGGGAGTCGTAGAGGAAGACGCCACCCCAAACGCCAGGTCCAGAGTAATAGCCGGATATTTCGGCGGTGAATCCCTTTGGTAACTTGAAGGTTTGCTGCTGGAAGAAGGAGTAGTTAAAGATTTGTACATCAACCATACCATCTTCACCGTAGTCGGCTTGATTATCGATGTGGGCGGCGGAGATATTGAAGAAAGCATCCCAGAATTTGGTGACCGTGAAGGGCAGACTAGCATTGAAGCTAATGGTCGTTTGGCTAGCGAGGTTATCCCAACTGACGAATCCAGCCCGAGGGTCGAAATCATCGGGCCCTAGCAGTCGTGTGATTTGGTCGGAAGTCTGGGAGTAAGCCAGCTTGAAGTTGTACCGCCAACCTAGGGTATAGCCTAGTTCAACGTTATCCACAATTTCCGGCCGCAAGAAAGGGTTACCTGTCTCGTAGCTTAGCTGGCTGATCTGGTTACGGAAAGGGTTAAGTACGTTGTAGTCGGGGCGGTTGATGCGACGACCATAGTTTAGGGCAATGGTATTACCCTTCTGAGGGTTCAGCGCATACGTTAGGCCTACCGTTGGAAAGAAGCTGACGTAATTCAGGTCGACTGGGGGCTCCTGTAACTCTTCTAAGAAGGCCGTGAGTAGCCCCGTAGCATCCGTGATTTCCGTGCGAAGCCCCGCAGAGAAACTGACTTTATCGCTGAATTTACCAGCGTAACTAAGGTAGCCGGCGTAAACGTTTTCGTCGTAGTCGAAGATGTTGGAGCGAACGTCGTTTCTGATTTCGGTACCATCCACCTCGTCAAAGAACAGGAAAGTGTTACTGGTGCCGACCTGGCTAAGCCGGATACCAGCACCGAACTGTCCTTCTCCGATGGGTTGTTCGTAATCCACCTTGAAGGTGTAGATGTCGATATCTCGTGGGGTATCAAAGGTGTTGATGATTTCGGTGAGTACTGTCTGTAGATCGGGGGTAACGTAGGTGTTAGGCTGACGTCGCAGACTAGTATTACGGAAACGCCCATAGTCTAAATCTACGTTCAGACTCTTGCCTTTACCGGGGTCGAAGCGGTAGTTAAGGTTGTAGGTTGTTTGGTTGCGAGTGTCGACGGACGTAGATCCCCCCAATAAGATACTATCAACTGGCCCACCAATCGTGGAGATCTGGAAATCGTCACTACCATAGCGGTCTCCATCCTGGAAACTGCCCCCTACGAGGAAACCTACGGTGTGCTTATCGGAAAGGAAGAAATCCGTACCGAAGCGGAAGTTGACGTTTTCCCAGGCGTTGCGGTTGCGCATCTTTTCGATGAGGCGCAGCCCATTTTGGGTCATGTCGAAGTCGATGTTGTTGAAGTTGTCGCCCTTTACGGCACCGAGCTGACCGAAGGCATTTAGGTTTTTATTACGGTAGTTGCCGGAGACGGAACCATTCATCCGGTTGTAGCGCCCCTGAGTAACGGTGTAGTTGGCCGTACCTGATGTTCCTTCATTTTCGGCCTTTTTCAAGCGAATATCGATGATACCTGCATTTCCTTCCGCCTCGTATTTGGCACCGGGGTTGGTAATGATGTCGAAGCGGTCGATCTGTTCGGCGGTGAGGCTGCGCAGGTAGTTAGCCAGGTCGTCACCGGCCAGGGGTAGCCGCTTACCATCTACGTAGACGAGTACGCCAGCGCGGCTGAGTACGTTAATATTGTCGTTATTGTCTACCGTTACCCCCGGTGCTTTACGCAGCAGATCGAGGCCGGTTTGCCCAACCGCATTAATGGTTCCTTGGACGTTAAAGACCGTCCGGTCTGGTTTTACTTCTACTAGGGCGCGGGTGGCGGTAACCGTGGCTTGTTCCAGCTCAACGGCGGCGGGCGCCATGGCCAGCACACCCAGGTCTACTGGCTCACCATTGGCGGTCAGTCCCTCCTTGCGCAAGTCAGGTGCTCCGAGGTAAGTAACCACTAGGTCGTAGCTGCCATCAGTGACTTGGGTGATTTGAAAAACACCAGCGTCGTCGGTGGTTTCTACTTTTACCAGTTTTGTTTCACCGGCCGCATATAGGGCAACGTTGGCAAAAGGGACCGCAGCCCCATCGGCGTCTTGCACCTGCCCTTTGAAGGAGCCTTGGGCGCTTACGCAGGTGCCGAGTAAGAGTAGCAGGCAAAGAAAGCTGTTGCGGAAAGGGGGTAATGCTAGTTTCATTTGGTTGGAGTGTCTAGGAGGGAAAAAGAAAAACGACTTTATTATGTTGCAAAGGTGGGGAAAGCTATTTGGCTAAGCTGGAGCTTTTCGTCGAACGGCCTTCGTTGATCGGTGGATGACCGGAATGCAGGAATTCGTACTTGGGAATGTCGTACTTTGTACTTGCTTTGGCGCCCTTTTCTGCTGAATAATCAAACCCTATTGACGTGCTGTCTCGTACTCTTTTTTTGCTCTTCCTCTTTCTTTGTATTGGTTTTCTCAGGGGACAGGTCTTACCCATTACCCGAGGAGAAGTAAGCTTTTCTTCGGAGTCGGTAATTCTAGATAAGGAACTCAAGGTTTATGACGGAGATTTATTCGTGCCATCCTGGCATTGGGCCGATCCGGAGCGGGATACGATAGTAGAGCTAAATACGGGGCGCTTACCCTTTGGTTCCCTTCCTACTGCCAGTATTGGGCATCACCTTGCTTTTAATACAGGGCATATTGCTTCCCCCGAAGGATGGATTTTACTTGATACAGTCTATTCCGAAAGTGAAATAATCTATTCACCAAGGCGGCTAGGTAACACTTTCGTTTATCTTTCTATTGCCACGGAGCCACCCTTCAGTCATAGGCTGACTTTCTTTGATCCGGTCTCTGGAGAAATTCGCCAGGATACGGTCTTGGTGGAAGCGGCGGATTTCCAATTTGAGAACGATTCTCCTTTTTTTACTCTGGGGGATACTCTTTACTTTCATATTCCCACGTATGATAATAGTACGGGGACAAGATTTTTTCGTTATAGCGTAGAAACTGGTCTACAGGAAATAGGACAAGTTGGAAAAGGAATTCAATCCGTAATCGGTGGCTTAGGCGGAAAAGTAGGTTTAATGTATTCCGGTTTCAGCGACGACGGCCAGGCCCTATACTTGTTCAGTAATAGCGAAAGTGGCTTCACGGTTTTTGACGATAGATTTTCGGGGGCCTTTCCTCTTGGTGTGGTCCAATTAGCGGATAATACCATAATTCTGTCCGTTTCTGAACTTGCGGTAACTAAATCAAATGATAATTTAGAAAGAGTGCCTGAACCCCTACTTTCCCGGGATTCATTGCCAGGGGGCGGCGGGTTTTACTCACTTACCTACGTTAGCCCTACCAAAGCCTACTTCCTGCGGGAAGTTGCCAGTACTGATGAAATTGAATTATGGCGTACTGACGGTACTCCGGAGGGTACGGAAATGGTTCGGTACCTCAATAATTTAGATTTACCGTTAGGTCAGGAACCGTTACCGGAGCAAAATGGTTTTCTAGGCTTGTTGTTCAGACTTCCGAATGGAGACTGGCTAGGAGAACAAGCACTTTACGACACCCACAGAGATACTATTTACTTTCTAGGGCAGGGCGGACGATTTAGGAATGTACACGATCGGTTCTATTCGCGATATTGGACTTCCGAAGCACCCTTTGAACGAAGAATGTCTTATCTCGAATTCAATGCTTTGCGCGCGGAGCCAGGATACATTTTTTATGACCTCAATGGCAATGGAAATCGTGATCCGGGAGAACGGGGCCTTACGAGACAAAGAGTTAGTATAGCTGTTGAAGGGGAAAATCAACGGACTTTCACTAACAATTCTGGACGCTACGATCGGTACTATTTCCCAGCATCGACGTATACTGTTTCGGTGGAACCCACGGACTGCTGGGAAATCACAACCCTGTCTAGTGTAGCGATAGCCCCTGGTACGACGGCGTCACCAAATTTTGGTCTTAGGGCTACGTCCGGTGGTGGGGCTATCCTCACCTCCCTCACCTCCGCCCCCATCCGCTGCGGCTTCACCGTCCCCTTTTGGGCCACGGTCACGAACAGTGGCTGTCAACCGCTGACGAACGTCGAAGTAGAATTGGTATTGGATGAAGAAACCACCTTCGTCACCGCTAGCGAGCAACCTGACCGATCATCGGATAACGTTTTACGCTGGCAACCTTTCGACTTGGAAGTAGGCGAAACCTGGCAAATAATGCTGGAGATAACTATGCCTGACGAAAGCAGGGTAGGGGACGAGATTCCCTTCCTCTTGCAGGCTAGTGGAATCTACGAGTTCGATTTAGTCGCGGCGGACACAACTACCTACACCCCCACCCTCCGCTGCGCCATCGACCCCAACGACAAACTCGTCTCCCCTGCCCGCTTGGAACCGTCGGGAAGCAACTATACCCAGATCGAC
>JBCDGT010000137.1:0-7276 GCA_038750915.1 Bacteroidota bacterium | reverse complement strand
TTTTTAATAAAATCCCAGGCGGCCTGTTCAGCGATGGTCTTACTACGGAAATAGGGACTTGTGTCTTTAAGGTTATTGACGTTGGTCCAATCTTCCTCGGTGAAGGTGCCTTGACGACGATTTCCGTACATGGCTGCCCCTGAACTGGAGGTCAGTACTACTCGTTTAACGCCATTACTACTTGCTGCTCGTAGTACGTTTAAGACCCCTTCTCGCGCCGGAATCACGACTTCATCATCATTTTTAGGTAGGGTAGTAGGAAATGGAGACGCAACGTGCAAAACGTAGTCTACCCCTCTGGTGGCGATATCCCAAGCATTAGCATCCATCAACTCTGCTTCGACGAATCGTAAATTATCCGTAGTTGCTTGTTTACTAATGGCTGCACGAATGGAGTCTGCTCTCGTAAGCTTACGCATACTGCCGATGACTTTATACCCTTTTTGCAGAGCGAGAACAGCAAGATGAGAGCCAATAAAACCAGTAACTCCCGTAATGAGAATGGTAGCAGATGTAGACATAATCGTTTTTATTGCTCAAACGGGCAAAGTCGCGTTCGGCCGAATACTTTTACGGGAAGTTTGGATAGAAATACGGGCTTAATTGTCTTATTAAGTATCCTGTCTTTGAAACAGCGTCCGAAAAGCAAAACCTGCTCCACCGAAAAGGATAATAAAGGCCAGCAGCATAACAGCTACTCCAGAGCTGGAAAATCCGCGAAACCTTACTGAAATATTGTGACTCACGGTGGTAGGATGAGTTCCCGAACGGTCCTGGTAAGACAGTTGTACCAAACCCGGATTTTGTGGCGACCATTCCGTACTACTAGCAGGAGGGCTAATCACTAGGAATTCCTGCTTGGAAACACTAGAGCTGGGCCGATAAGTCACCGTTAGTGAATCTACCGGAGCACTGAAAGACAGCCTTACCGTTTCTCCAACTTCAAGCTTTTCATTGGAGACTCGGATCTTGGCATGCACAGCAGTAGAATAGCAACAGATGACCAATAGCGGTAGCAGAGAATACGGTAGTAGTTTCATGCTTCGTAAGGTTTTTTGGTCAGGTAGAAAGCGAAGCCAAGGCTGATGGTAAGCCAGAAGATTGGAATGAATACCGGAAGCCAGTTGAAGCCGACCATGTCTGCCCCACTGCCGTAGAGAGAACCACGCTCTTCCCACAAACTGGAGAGGATGACCGTAAGTAAGAGGCCTGGGACCACAAATTTGATGAGGTAATTAAACCATACACCAAGTTGGTAGCGGGCGTAGCGATTCAGGGCTTGTCGGAGTTTTTCGGCGCCGAGTATCCAACCAATGGCAATGGATTCGAGTAAACCAACAATAAGTAGCGCATAGCTGAATACCCAGTGATCGGTGATGTCGAGGATACTTAGCCCTAAGGTGCCATTGCCAGCTAAGCCTTTGTCGACAATGATCGGGAGGGTACAAAGAACTGAACCGATGATACAAGGGATGGCTACCATGGTCAGGGCCTTCTTACGGGACACCTTCAACTTGTCGATCAGGGCGGCGGCCGGTGCTTCGATTAGGGAGATCGTGGAGGTCAAACCAGCAATGACAATCAGGAAGAAGAAAAGGAAACCAAACAAGCGAGTGATCCAAGGAATGGAAGACAATTCGCTGATGCCTTGGGGAATCACGAAAAAGGAAAGTGATAGGGTAGACCCCGCGGGGTTAAGCGAAAATACAAACAGTAGGGAAAAGATGGCGATGCCGGCAATGAACTCGAAACTACAGTTCAAGAATGAAACCAGCATGGAGTTATTTACCTGATCGGCGTCTTTGGGTAAGTAGGAAGCATAAGCCGTCATAATACCCATCCCAAGGGATAGGGAAAAGAACATTTGACTGAAAGCACCCCGCCAGACGCTGGGGTCAGAAATGCCCTCAAGGTCGGGAGTAAAGAGGTACATAACGCCGTCGAATCCTCCCTCGAGGGTTAGGCCCCGGATCACTAAGCCGATCATGAATAACCACATTAAGGGTACGAAGACCCGGACTGCTTTTTCAATCGAGGAAATACCTTTACGAAGAATAAGGATGTTCAGCCCCCAAATGATAAAGATGAAGACGATGGGCCACCAGGTGGCGAGGATGCTAAAGAAATACACCATGGCATTGGGGCCTTCCGTTGGGGTTTCGAATGGCGTAAAGGGGGCACTTATCCCCCCTTCAAACAAGCTGCCAAAGGCGCCAACCATCATCCCAAAGGCCCAACCAAGGATCGCTACGTAATAGGCAATGATGAACATGGTGCTGATCAAGCTCCACCAACCAACGAATTCCGCTCGTTGACCCGCCAATTCCCGGAGGGCAAGGGGGAAGGATTTACCGGTGATGGTTCCCATCCCAAACTCCATCATCATGATCGGAAGCCCGAGTACAAAAAGGGCAATGAAGTAGGGTAGGTAAAAGGCACCTCCCCCAAATTGATAAGCGTTTGAACTGAAGAATACAATATTGCCAAGGCCAATGGCCGAGCCGGATGCGGCCAGGATGAAGCCTAGCTTACTATTCCAATTTCCCCTTTTATTCGACACAGGTATGGGTTTTCATGCTAACAGGAGAGGAGCTCCTGCTCCGAAAATGGTAGAGGTGACACAATACTTCGTTGCCCGAAAATTGTTGACACGCTCCCTTTCAGTTCGCCTAATGTAGCGATATTGTGAGAATAATTTGAAGATGATGGTTTCTAGTTGCTTTGGTGTATCATGTGTCAATGAAAGACCTTCGACTTTTTATCGGCTTGATCGTGGCGGTGCTCCTAAATCCCACTACTACCCAAGGCCAAGACACTCTAACCTATAAAACGACCCCTCAGGGCCCTTTGGACATGATCGTCCTCCGCCCAGAGGGGAAAGCAACCAGTCAAGAAAGCTTACCGGCGGTACTCTTCTTCTTCGGAGGTGGTTGGAAAGGGGGGCAACCAAGCCATTTTCTTCCTCAAGCCCGGTACTTCACCAAAAGAGGATTGATCTGCTTTTTGGCTGATTACCGTACGGAATCGCGCCACCAAACCAGCCCTTTCGAGTCTTTAATGGATGCTAAGTCGGCGGTCCGCTGGGTACGGAAAAATGGACCTGAAATGGGTGTTGACACCAGTAAACTAGTAGTGGGAGGTGGTTCGGCTGGCGGACACTTAGCTGCCGCCGCGGCCGTAACGCAGGGCTTTGATGACCCTCAAGATGACCTAAGTATTAGCGCGGTGGGTTCTTTGCTCGTCCTTTTCAATCCGGTTATTGATAATGGACCCGGTGGTTACGGTTACGAGCGGATAGGGGAGGTTTATCCACGGTTTTCCCCACTGCATAATTTGCGAAGTGGGACACCACCTACCTTGTTCTTATTAGGAACGGAAGACCACTTAGTACCCGTTGCTACGGCTCGTTATTATCAGACTGTGATGGAGCGAACGGGAGGCTACTGCGATCTACGGCTTTACGAAGGCGGCAAACATGGCTTCTTTAACTTGCCTAATACCTATTCCTTTCGCCAAACGGTACTGGCCATGGATGAATTCTTGGTGAAATTTGGCTACCTACCCCCACTAAAGGAAGGGGAAGGGTTCTGAGAGAGGCTCGACGGAGCACTAATCTAACCCACTTGGAGGCCGCCGGTGCAAGGTGCCCTGTTCGTAGGCGTAGCAAAGGCGGATCAGCGTTGGTTCGTCAAACATTCGCCCTAGAAATTGGAGGCCGGCAGGAAGGCCGCTACTCACGTAACCCATTGGTGCCGTAAAACCAGGCTGACCGGTATGGGGACAAATGATCTGGCTATTATCCCCTAGGTAACCTTCATCAAAATTATCGATCCGGGCGGCAGGATGATTCCAACTAGGATAGACGATGGCGTCGAGTTGCAAGCTGTCCATCACTCCCTCGATGGCTGCCCGGAAGGCCACCCTGCGGGCGTCGAGAAAGGCATCACCACAAGGGGTAAGGTCTGCTCCGTACCGATTACCCGCTTCTTTCAGGGAAAAGGTGATATTCTCCCGAGCGTAACTGCTATTAGTACCGATGCGGACGATGTCTTCCAGAGTAGCAATGGTGTCGTTTTTTACGTAGGTCTTTAGGAATTGCTCAAGATCGGCCTTAAACACCTCGCACCATTGTTCCCGGCGGAGTTCCGCAAAATTGGGAATCTCGAGGGGATCAATAACCGTAGCGCCGAGTTGTTCCAGGTCCGTCACTGCCCGATTAAAGAGGGTCGCTATTTCCGGATGAGGATCAACTTCACTCAGCTCCCGGAGGACGCCAATGCGAGCACCCTGGAGGCCTTCTGCGTCGAGAAAGTCGAGGTAATTTGCCGGTGCTTGCCCTTTACCCTGGCTGGTAATCGGGTCAGCTGGATCGTAGCCTACCATGGCTTGCATCACCCGCGTAGCGTCCGATACGGTACGGCACATTGGGCCAACAACATCATTACGCAAGTAAAGTGGGACGATGCCTTCCCGACTAATTAAGCCCAAGCTAGTGCGAAAACCCACCAGGGCATTGTGGGAAGAAGGTCCGCGGATGGAGTTGCCAGTATCGGTTCCTAGGCCTACCGTAGCTAGGTTGGCCGCCACCCCGGCGGCGGTGCCGCCGCTGGAGCCGGCCGGTACGTGGTCAAGACCGTAAGGATTGCGCGTAGTACCCCCAGTAGAACTATCGGTATGCTTTGCGCTAAAGGCCCATTCCGCCATGTTGGTCTTCGCAATCAAGATGGCCCCGGCTTCCCGTAACTGCTTGATGATGAAAGCATCTGCTTCGGGGACAAAATCCTGCAGAGCCAGTGCCCCCGCAGTAGTGGGCATACCTGCCGTATTGATGTTGTCTTTTACGAGTAAAGGAATACCGTGCAGGGGGCGTAGTGTGCCGGTTTTTGCGAACTCAGCATCGAGGTTTCGGGCGGTTTCCAGCGCTTTTGGGTTGCGGTAAGTGATGGCATTGAGCTGATCATCCAGACTGTCCATCTGCTGGAAATAGGCGGAGACTAATGCTTCACTGGTATACTCTCCGGCTTGGTAGGCTGCGTGGATATCGGCAATGCTTAGCTCCGATAGTTGGATGTTCGTTGTTCCCGAACCTGTAGATGGGGTACCACAGGAGTAGAGAATACCGGCAAAAAGACAGCAAAGTAAAAATCGCATAGACCATAAATCTTGAGGCCACAATATGCGGAAATTTTCACCCTGCCTCTCCACCTTGTTTAGCACCTGCGACCGCGCCAAGAACACTATCTGTGAAGATTAGGCCCCTCATTAGTCCATTTTCTTTGGAATTTAATCTTATTTCTCGAATCATGACCGTGACCTTCCGCTATCTTACCGTCACTACTACTAAACTGGAGGCTAATAAATCGATCCGCCGGATTGGAAATTAGGTTCTGCCTCATTATTTTCTGAACGGCTTCTTGTCCATTAAAACCACTTATGTTATGGGAATCATTGCTTGGATAGTCCTCGGCCTCGTAGCGGGCGCTATTGCTAAATACCTTCACCCTGGTCCCGATCCCGGCGGCTGGATTGCTACGCTGGTTATCGGGGTGATTGGCTCCGTGGTCGGTGGCTTCGTATTCGGCCTTTTCGGAATGAGTGGTACGGATGGCTTGAATCTGTGGTCCTTGATCGTTGCCGTTGTTGGTGCAGTTATCTGTTTAGCTATTTACCGACGCGTAGCCTAAAAAAGGCATCAGTCTACTTGCACGGGAATACTAATTTCCAACCGCTCCTCCGGGCCGGTAACGGCATTCAGTACCCGAAATTTAAGGCTGAATTCCTCTAATTGTTGGAGGGTCATCACCGAGATCTTAGTTGTTTGGTGCGGAGCAAGCTTAACTAAACCTAAATCACTCTGTAGGGAATACCCGCTCAGGTTTTCCAGCAAGTATTCAGCATCACTCTCATTGTGAAGGCTAACCTCCACGACCGCAGAGGAGCCAAAATAAGCTGCTTCACTTACCGTGAGTGAGGCGGCAACCAACGGAGCCAGATTGCTTTCCTTACCAACCAAAGTGTTCTCGAACCAGGCAATCGTGCGCCCCGCCCGCAAGGCGGCTTCAATGGCTGACTCCGTCCTGGCTGTAGCGAGAACGAGCGTGACGGGGCGGTGTCCACCTTCGTTGAGCTGGTATTGCCAGTCGACCAAGCCATGAATATCGGATGTTCCCATGATCGTAAGGTCATGGTCTAAGGCAATTTGCAGGGCTTCTTTGCTGATCGTAAGATCGTTAACAACTTCGATACCGTGCAGCAGGTCTTTTTCGATCAGCTGGCGGTGGAAGTCCGTTAAGACGGCAACGCCGTCATCGCGTTGGGCGATATAGTTGGGGTGATTCCAAAAGGTGAATGCCCCCTGACGTTTAGCTTCTGCAAAGGCGGCGTAAGGGTCTTCTACGTTCAACTTGTTCGCATCTTCGATGAAGATGGCGTTGCTATGTCCGGGTGGCAGACTACGAGTGATCTCCGCGCCCCGAATGACGATCAGGTCGTGTGGCCGCGCCAGTTTTTTGGCTAGATTATGGGACCGATTCCGGTCCGGGTGGGGAATATCAGCGGCGTGCGGCTGGTACTCGAGGTGCTCAGTCAGGGAGATGGCATCCACTTCGTCGCGAACGGCTTCTTCTACTCGAATATCTGGCCAAACACTGCCGTCAGAGAAAACGGTATGCATGTGTAGGTCGACCACCAGGGTACGATACTTATCCGTATCCGGAAAATCGATGGATCGGTGGGGGTGCTGGTGTTGGGCAGCGAGTGTGCAGGAGCACAATACGAGTAAGTAGGTTAATAGTCTCATAGCAACACCAAGGTAAGTAGTTGGGCGCGACCGCAGGTGCCAGCAAGCTTAAATTTTAGCCATCACCGTTTGACGAACTTAATTTGTCGGCTTTGTCCGGTAGCATCCCGGTAGTTAAGTAGGTAAATGCCACTAGCTACGGCCTTAGTAGGTAAGGCCAGGGAATGTTCCCCGGAGGGGAGGCTGGTCGTTTTATCTAGTATCCTACGACCGTTTAGGTCAAGGACACTAAGGGTATGATGGCCTTCATTTTCCACCATTAAATTCACGGAAAGGTCACTTCTCGTAGGATTTGAGAAAGCTCCCTCTAATTATTCTTGCGCTCGTCTAGGTAATCCTTGGTTTTAAGGATTTACCTGAATTCATGAAGGCCAGACCCCTTTCACAAGACTAAAACCACTTCCCCGTACCTCGTGGTATCTTCGCTCTTATGAACAACCCTTGGCAAACCAAATCGACTTCGGTACCTTATGAAAA
>JBCDGT010000136.1:0-7293 GCA_038750915.1 Bacteroidota bacterium | reverse complement strand
TACCTCTTGCGCAGTAACCCGGTCAGTTATGCTGCTTCGGCAACAGTTTTACAAAGGCAATCCCAATCGAGTACGCTAAACCAATCAACGGAGGCACTGGCTTTTTGTCCATTCACCAAAAAATTAGCCGGGAAGTCCGTTGCCGCTTTACCCTTTAGCGTGGCCGAGGTCGCGGCGCTGGAAAGTCTTTATCCGACCTTAACGCAGGATCAAAGACAAGCCTCCCGCCTAGCCTTGCTGGAAGCAGTAAACGACAAAAAAATTGTCCACCTCTCTACCCATGCCTACGCCACCGCAGAAGGCAAAGAACAACCCCGCATTCTTACGGCTACCGAGCCTGTTTACCTCCCGGATATTTATGGACTCCAACTTGACAGTAAACTCGTCACCCTGAGTGCCTGCCAGAGCAACATTGGCCCTTTGGCCAAGGGGGAAGGTGTACTGAGTCTGGGGCGAGCGTTCACCTCCGCTGGTGCGCAGGGCGTAGTGGCTAGTCTCTGGTCGCTCAACGACCGGGCCACCGCCGACATCACTTCCAGCTTCTACCAAAAACTAGCAAAAGGCCATCCTAAACCATTAGCCCTCCACGAAGCGCAATTGGCGTACCTTGACCGCGAAGACCTACCGGCCTACCTTAAGTCCCCCTATTACTGGGCGGGGCTAACGTACTACGGGGATGCGGGCACCCTGACGGCGGATAGTTTCCTTCCTTGGTGGACATGGCTTTTAACCATTGTCGGTTTATTCGGTCTTCTTTTCTTTTTGCGGGGCCGCCGGCCAGCCTCACGCTAATCCAAACCCACCAGCTGCTATGTCTTTTTCAAAAACTGGCCATATCCTTGCTTCCGCAGGAGCGGCCATTGGGGTGGCTAACCTCGTTATCTTCCCTTACCGGGTACAATTTTTCGGTAGTGGAGCCTACGTGCTGGCCTTCGTTGGCTTCACCCTTTTGATGGGAATTCCGCTGATGATCCTGGAAAACGCCCTAGGAAAACGAAGCCAAACGGATGCCATCAATGCCTTTCGCGGAGAGGGGGACGCGCCCGCCTGGGCCTGGATTGGTCGTTTAGGTATTTTAACGGCCATCATGGTCGCCTCCTTTTATTTAGTACTGGCTGGCTGGACCCTCGACTACATCTGGCAATACAGTACCGACTACAACACCCTTGCCAATACCCCTGCTGGCCCCGCCTTTGGAGCCGCAGTTGGCACCAGCGGCCGCGCCCTGCTTTTTACGGGTCTTTTTACGGCACTGGCGGCCTTTATTTCTTCCCGCAAGCTACACGCAGGAGTAGAGCGCCTCAGCAAATGGGCCATGCCTTTACTTGGGCTACTCGTTATCTTCCTGATCATCTCCCTCCCGGTCCTACGGCCCGCAGCAGTGGATTACGGCAACCTTTTTCGCTTTGACTGGGCGGCACTCTTCACCCCCACCGAAACGGGGGAACTTGGCATTCTCCACGCGTTGGGGCAGGCTTTCTTCAGCCTTGGGCTAGGAGCCGCTTCGATGCTTACCTTCGCTACGCATTTAGACCGTAAAGAAAACGTGCTAAAGCAAGCACCAACCATCGTTCATCTGGATACGATCGTAGCCCTTTTGGGTGCTTTACTGGTAGTGCCATTACTAGGCAATATTGAAGGGGATATTTACAATGGTCCGCCGCTGGTGTTCATCAATCTAGTCGAAATTTTCAAGAGCTACGGGGCAGCCGGGCAGTTGGTCGGCTTAGCCTTCTTCGTCCTGCTGGGTATTGCCATCATGACCTCTGCAGTTTCTCTGATCGAGCCCGCCTTACGGGCCGTCACCACCCAGTTGGGGTACCGACGTAGCTGGGCGGGGCTGGCACTCGGTGGTCTCATCTTTGTGCTCGCCATCCCAGTAGTTCTCTCTTGTGCCAACGACGGCCCTGAGTGGCTAACCAATTTTGCGGGGATGGGGCCCGGCATGGGCTACTTCAATTTCCTCCTGGAATGGTTCGGTAGTATTGCCTTGCTGGTTGGTACTTTACTTCTTTGTATCTACTTGCTTAGCCGGTGGAAACTTTCCGGCTTTTTCGCCGAACTGGAAATGGGTGATCACACTGTTCCTGAGGCTTGGCGTCAGTGGTTAAGCATCGCCTATCGTTTCGTTATTCCCATTGGCATCAGTATTCTCTTACTGGCTAAGCTTTTTGTGCTATAGCTTTTTGGAACGATCGCAGGTGCTAAGAAAATTAGAAATTTTGATTTGGCATTTAACAATTTACTTGAGCGCGGGTCGTCCGTTCAGCTCTGTTGTTAAATGCTAATTATTCATTCAAAAATTTGCATTCATAGGGGCGCGGCCGCCGGTGCAATAATTGGTGGAAGAACCAGGTATATTTGCCAATCTGAAAAGCCCATATACTATCCAATCCCAGCAACTTCCCCTCCATCCACTCCTCCAGATAAACATGGCCATGGTGTTTATCGGCACCAGTGGCATTTTGGGGCGGTTCGTTCCCGTACCTGCTCCTGTGGCTATTTGGTGGAGGGCCTTGATCGCACTTGCTTTATTGGTGGCTTTTTGCCGGTACAAAGGCTTTTCCTTCCGGACTAAAAACCGTCGGCAAACGGGGCTTATTTTACTATCCGGCCTACTGATGGCCGCCCATTGGGTACTGTATTTCTACGCCCTGAAGTTAGGCAGTGTAGCAATTGGTATGCTTTCCATCTTCACCTATCCGGCCATGACTACCCTGCTAGAACCGCTATTGCTGAAAAGCCCCTTTTACCCTCGCCACCTGCTCCTGGCAGCCCTGGTAATTCTCGGCATTTATTTTCTCGCTCCAAGCTTGAGCCTTGCCGATGGCAAGACGGTTGGGCTGGTCTGTGGCCTCAGCTCCGCCTTCGTCTATTCGCTAAGGAACATCCTAATGAAAACCCAGGTCGACAGCCTGAATGGCTCAGTCATCATGTGTTATCAAGTCGCCGTTACCGTGATCGTGGTGGCTCCCGCTCTTTGGTTATTCCCCACCTTACCACCGGCATCTGCCTGGCCTTATTTACTTGGCTTAGGTTTACTCACTACCGCGATAGGACACACCTTATTTCTAGCTTGCTTTCGCTATTTTTCGATTAGCACCGTTAGTTTACTAAGCTGCGTTCAGCCCATTTATGGCATTCTACTAGGGGTAATTTTCTTTCGGGAAATTCCCGGCTGGTACGCAGTTTTGGGCGGCGCTTTGATTCTATCGGCCGTACTCATTGAGGCCTCTAAGACCAAAGTAGCCGCTTAAAGCCCATTTATTCGGCATTTAGTTGATACTACCATGTCACAGTTCTCCCAGAGCTCCCTTGTTAGGGTGCTCCGGCCAACCAGAATCAAAGTATCGGAGCGATTTTTTCATCAAAAACGCTTCGCAATGAAACGTATTCTTTTCTACACGGCTTGTCTAGCACTAGTCACCTTGCATAGTTGTCAGGAAGATTTTACGACTCCTGAGTTCACCGTAGACAAAATCTCATCCAAACCCGTTGTTTTTGACATCAACGACCTTTCCGCAGGCGCGAAAGAAAGAGACGACGACGGTAGAAGAACAATACTGGGCCCTGAACGAGAAAATCCTTTTGACGTCGATGTCATGAATAAAGCTTACAACATAGTTTACGGTAAAGACCGTAGACGGATTCCCTCCGATTACTACGTAGTTTTCCACCCTGAAAGCTACGACGATTTAGTCACCCTTGAGGACGCAGATTTATTTCTTTTAGATTTCCCCTGGACTAGAGAAATCCTTGAACTAGGAGACTATTATTACTTAAGCACCGACGCCGATGACCTGCCTGCACTTTATACTACTTTTAGTGTGTCTGATAAAATCCCGGAGGTCCCCTACGAAATTATTGCTGAGTTGAACTTAGCGGAAAAAGACCCTAAAGTCGTTCAAAAAGCTTACGAAATTACGGGCAACGGAAAGGAGTTTGCTGCTAATTGGGGTAACCCCAAAAATGGGGCAAAGATGGAAAATGAGATGTGTTTTGAGAATGACACCCAACTCGAACCAGCAGACTGTGGTGACGGTTCCGGGAGTGGTGGAGGAAGCTCTTTTATCACTAACGATTGTGGTTGTGAGATTTATATCAATCAACGTAAACCCGGCGGGTGTATTCAAGTTGACGATACGCAGTACAATGAATTTATGGGCGTTCGCAGAGTAAGAGTAGTGGCTAAAAACAGCTGGTTCTCTTGGAGAAGAGTGGAAACGGACGACAATGGTTGCTGGAAGGTAAACCGAGAGTTCCGTGGCCGTGCCTGGTTCTTCGTAAAATTCAAAGACCGGGTATCCGATCGTGTTAAAATTCGCTTAGCGGGGGTAAACGGCTGGCGATTCTGGCAAAAATCGTTTACCGCTCAGCACGCTGTAGGTCAGGTAAACGGCCCTAATTTCCACGATATTACTATTCGCTACCACCGTCGGACAGATACGGGAACGGGCAATGAAACCCACTACACCTGGTCGGCAGCCACCATCAATAATGCCGTACACGAATTCCATGACGTAGCCGCTACGGAGGGAATCAACGCCCCTCCGGAAATAAACCTGATGGTAATGCTAAATCAATCCGGAGGATTCGCCCCCATGGTAAGGCAGATTGGTTTCGGTGATTTTCGTGACGCCTTAGTAGATGGACTGGCCGTAAATAACAACCCTAATCAAGGTCCATTCGGAGCACCGAATCCACTTAATCCACTACTTATTTTGGAGGATCTTATTGGAGTACCCTTAAATATATTAGTGTATAGTCCCTTGCTCAGGTATTTCTTGGGAGACGTAAATATTGGCGGGAATTATTTCACTTCCGATTTACTAAAAAGACTTGCTTTTCACGAACTTACCCATGCCTCTCATTTTACAGGAGTAAACGAAGACTGGTGGACCAACTTAATCATCGCTACCGTAGCAGCAAGGGGGCACGGAAATGAGGACAGCTTTAATGCTGGCTATTTATCGCTCGCAGAAAGTTGGGCGGACCACGTTGCCTACACTATGCTACGTGAACTGTACCCATTTCCCACGGTTCAAAACTCTAACGTAATCAATTCATTCCCTTCTTGGGGTGTTCAACATGAATGGATTAGGAATGAATCTGACAACCACATCCCAAATGGTTTATACAATGACCTTATTGACGGAATCACGCCCAATGAAACTGTCTACGACGAAAGTGATCTTGAATTACAACCGAACAACACTTTCAATATTATTCTTACTCACCCGCTTATTGATAAGGTTGATAGTGCTTTTGACAATGCCTTTTTTCAAGAGAACCTAGATGAAACAGTTAATAGTCCGGAAGATCTTTTCTCTATCTGTGAAGAAAACTTACCTCCAACAACCAGTTTGATTGATCTAGTAAGACTATTTCAGGAGTACGGTATTGATGTATAAAAGCTTGAATTTTATAGGCTAAAAAGTGTAGCCCTTCTAGCATTGCTGCTGGAGGGGCTATTTTTATTCATCGGTTACTTGAGGCTAAAGCCGTTATTACAATTGTCCACTTGTTCGGGTTCTCCGTTATTCGCCTCCCAGCAGTCGCCGTAAATAGAGCAGTAGCAATATCTGCGGGCCAAACGTTGTAGAACTTCATTGCCAAAAAAGATACCTGGCTGCGAACCAACGCAATACAACCGCAAAAAAACCTCCGTATCTCCGGCGGCAAGCACTTTTCGTTCCCAGTTTACGGACAGCGTGGGGATTATTGATACTCCCGGATACTCCACTGCGATCGAATCTGTTAGCGCCAGTACTGATATTGGCGCTTCATCTAGTAGTAATTCGACGTTTCCGATGAGTGCCGGCCCAACACCATCATTTCGGAGCGAGAATTCAATGGTAAGACTATTGCTATCCTGCCGCACTAAGTTACTTTCCGTCACGTAAGGCCAAACGGAAGCTGCCTTCTCCTCCATCATCAAGTCTTGTTGCTCCCGTAAGATGCGGGCTTCGATGATGGAGACTCCCGTACCAACTAGAGAAATTACGATGGCAATAAGGGCCATGTAGAAAGAAGCAGGGCGCTTTTCAGCTGGCGGAAGCTCTGACGTAGCTTCCTTTTCCGTACCCGTCGAATTATTCATTTGCCCAAGGTAGGGCGTATAAACTGCAACAACCCCTTCCACCATATAGTGAAAGGGGTTGTCTCAATTCGGCGAAGCCTTTAACTCGTTTGGGAGGAAACGAATTAGGCCTTCGCCGTAGCGGGCTCTGCCGTCCGTGGCGTAGCTTCCATGTCTTTGGAGAGGTCATGGACGATGGGCGTAGCTACAAAGATCGAAGAATAAGTACCTACCAGGATACCGACGATAAGCGCAAAAGCAAAGCCTTTGATGCTACTACCGCCGAAGAGGAAGAGTACAAGCACTACAATCAGGGTAGTCAAGGAGGTAATTACGGTACGGGATACCGTGCTGCTAACGGCTGCATTGATCACCTCGGTCTTACCCTTGCTGACGTACGTATTAAGGTACTCCCGAATACGGTCGAATACAACCACTGTATCGTTGATCGAGTAACCGATTACCGTCAGGATGGCGGCAATAAAGGCCTGGTCAACTTCCATATTGAAACCGAGGCGGCCCCAGAAGAAGGAGAAAATACCCAGTACAATGATGGAGTCGTGGAACAGGGCTATAATGGCACCCAGGGAATACTGCGGCTTGCTGAAACGCAGTAATAGGTACAAGAAGATCAGTAAAAGGCCAATACCACCAGCCCAGAGGGCGGAGCGCTTGATATCGTCAGCAATCGTGGGGCCAACTTTACTTACACTAGTGATATGGGTGCCTTCACCGGCTTCGGTATCACCAAACTGATCAATGGTCAGTCCGGAATCACCAGTTGCGGTTTTCACGCCTTCCAGCAGTGCGGCCAGTACTAATTCCTGAGGCTCCTTACCGTCAATCTGAGCGGTTTCATTCACCAAGTAGTCAGTGACAATATTGAAGGTATTATCGCTGTCAACGGCTTTAATGGTAGGTTCGCCACCGAAAGGAGTAGCCAAAGCACTACGCAGTTCCTCAGCATCAACATCCTGAGCGAATTCAACGGTGTAGCTGTAGCCACCTTTGAAGTCAACACTTAGGTCGAAGCCACGGGTAGCAACAGAGGCTAAAGAAGCAATTACCAGGATCAAAGAAAGTCCGTAAGTAATTTTACGCTTACCCATCCAGTCAATATTGACGTTGGCAAATAGGTTCTTAGACGGTGCGGTCCAGAAGCTCATGTTGCCTCTCTTCTCCAGCCACCAGTCGACCATCAAACGGCCAACCAG
>JBCDGT010000135.1:0-7314 GCA_038750915.1 Bacteroidota bacterium | reverse complement strand
GTTGAAAAAATATACTTCACGATTCAATCCGTTTTTAAAAAAAAGATCCCAGTTAGAAAAAGTAGGTTAGCCTCTCAGCACAATGGCTGAAAAAGTCAAAATGAAAGCAAATTTGGAAGTACACGGAGATTGGGTTGACCACTGTTGGCAAGCGGCCTTAAGGAGTTACCCTATGCGTGGGAAACACCAAAAAGGAGAAAATAGGAATAGTAAGTGTTCTGATGGTGTCAAACGAAAAAAAACAATCAACGGGTGATTGTGCCGCTAAAATAGCTGTCAGGGAGTGGATTATTACCGATAAAGTGAATAAATGATAGATGATCTAGGGAGCGGTAGCAAAAATAAAAGGAACGGTTAGTATGGAAATTTCTTTAAACCATCGTAGATTAGCGTTTGTATTCGGAAAAGTTCATGGGAGGGGCTCATTTACAGCCTATATAGAAACAACATAAACCAAGCACTTATCTGCTGATAATCCCAATTTCTACCCTGCTTTTATGCGAATGTCATTCCTACACTCTGAATATATTTCCATGTTACCGATTCGCTCGACGTTGACGGCTTTGCTGTTAGCCATGCTACCAATTTTCCTGGGAGCACAAGATTTTCACTACTCCCAATTTTACCATGCTCCCCTGCACTTGAATCCCGCGCTGACGGGGGTGTTCCGCGGAGATGTGCGTTATATGGGAAACTATAAATCTCAATGGACGGACGTTCCGGTAGACTATAAAACGGTTACCCTGGCCATCGATAAGAAATTCTTTAAGACCCTTAATGAAGATGGTTTCTTTTCCGGTGGCTTAGCTTTTAATTACGACCGTGCCGGTGATAGTAGACTAACTTGGGCCAACTTAGACGCCAACGTATCCTATACCCGGTACTTATCCTCTCAGGTTATCCTAAGTGGAGGCGTGAAGGGGGCTTTGGTCCAACGTTCTTTTGATCAGGGTAATCTACGTTATGACAACCAGTTCGATGAGCAACGCGGTGTCCCGGATTTCAACCTACCCACTGGAGAGAATTTTAGTCAGGATGGTCAGATTTTTCCGGATTTCAGTATTGGACTTAACCTGAGACTTCAGGCAAAACAAACGGATGATTTGGTATTTCGGAATAATCGGAGAACCAAGTTGGACGTTGGTGTAGCGTTACACCATCTTTTTACCCCTGATCAGGCATTCTACGATGACGTTACCGTACCCCTGGAAAGCCGGCTTAGTCCCTACGTAACGGGTACACTGCAAGTATTGCCCAGAGTAGATGTTGTTGGGGGAATCACCTATCAAAACCAGGGCCCTTGGTATGATGAGTTTGTGGGAATGCTTGGCGGCAGAGTATGGGTGAAAAACTCCTTGAGTCGGCGGATAAGCCTAATGGCCGGAATGGGTCTACGGCGGGACGCCATCCAAGATGCTTACTGGCCAGCATTTGAAGTTACTTACGATAATTTGCGCGTTGGGTTGAATTATGACTTTAATACCAGCCAATTTGATATTGCCACCGAAAACCGTGGAGGAATGGAGTTGTCCGTCCGTTACATCATCAGAAAAGTGAGGCCTTTACCTGAATTTAAAGTTTGCCCCCTTATCTAAAATATTCCGCTCTCCAACCGATTTACACCATGAACAGATTTACTAAGCTACTAGCAATACTCCTTCTTTGCACGGGAGGAATAGTTGCGCAGAATCAATCTTTCACTAGTTACATTGAGGCGGGTGATCTGGCGGTTCAGCGAGACGACCACTACAATGCTTACCGGCTGTATGCCATTGCGGCGGAAGAAGAATGGTCCGAAGACCGCAACTACGAAAGTCGGATCGCAGAGGTATACTATAAAACGGCAGTAGCCGCCTATAAAGCTACCGCCTACGCCGAAGCGGAGAAGTATATGGTTATGCTGCAAAGTAAGCCTGAAGTGACCAAGTACCCCCTGGCCAAGTACTACATTGGGCAATCTACTTTTCGCCAAGGGCGCTACGATATGGCCGCCGCGACGCTGCAACAGTTCTTGGACGAGCAGCCAGGGGCGCCGGAGATGTACCGCTCGGCTGCTTTAGCGCAAATAAATGATGCGGATTGGGCGATTGACGCCATGTCTCGTAGGGAAGACATCCAGCTGCGTCACTTGCCGGAAGGAATCAATACTACCGAATCCGACGTGATGTACGTACGGGGGGCGAAAGGGCTTCGTTACTATACTTCAAATAATTTTGAATTTAAGCAGGATACCCTTAGCCCTAAAAGGAGCTTGAGCCGTATCATGCAACAGACGGGGGAATCAACGGCTAAAGCGCTGGGAAAGCACATCAATGTGCCGCAAAAAAATGTTGCCCACACGGCCTTCAACAAAGACTTTACCCAGGTATATTATTCAGTTTGCTCCTTTGTTGAGTATGATGAACTGATTTGTGATCTCTACCGGGCGGAAGTGGCTGCAGATGGCCGTTGGAATGATCCCGTCAAACTAGATATTAACGAAACAGGCTATTCAACCACCCAACCCAGTTATAGCCTCGACCTGGCCACCGGTGAAGAACACCTTTATTTTGCTTCGGATCGTCCCGGAGGCCAGGGTAAACTTGACCTTTACCGGAGTACCCTCGCCGCAGACGGTACGTTGGGAGCTCCCCAAAACTTAGCCAACCTCAATTCCAGCGAGAACGAGGCCTCTCCCTTTTGGTACGGCCCTCGTAAAACACTCTACTTCGCCACTGACGGGCGATTCACCTTTGGCGGTCTTGATATTTACAAGGCGTACCTTATTGACGGTCGTTTTCGTCGCCCGGTAAATATCGGTGCTCCAGTAAACTCTTCTGCTGATGAGGCTTATTACACTCGCTTCGACGACCCTGATCAGGCTTACGTCGCCAGCCGGCGGGCAACCGAAGATGCGCTTTACTACTCTAAGGAAAGAGATGTTTGTTGTTATGATCTCTATGAATTTACACCAGATCCGCGTTTGGATTTACAGGTACTCACCTATAATGAATTATCTAGTCAAGAACTAGAAGGGGTTACCGTTACCCTTTATGAGGTGACGCCTTCTGGTCCCGAATTGGTACAGGAAGTGACCAACCTTGATGACAACCTTTTCAATTTTCTGGTGGAACCAGGGAAGAAGTATGAACTTACGGCCACTAAAGATGGATTTACCGAGGACCTCGATGCTTTTGACCTGTCTTCCAATGAGTTGAAGGACCTAGCCTTTATTGAGCGGAAAATGTATTTGGCGCCGAAAGTGGACCTCGACATTTTCACCTTCAATAATATTGACGCCACGGAATTGGAGGGCGTTACCGTAAAGTTGTATGAGGTGAAGGAAGATGGTAGCCTCGAACTTATCGAAGAGATTACCAACCCTACGGGTAATGATTCCCATTTCCAACTAGAAATTGGTAAGAACTACCGGGTAGAAGCAGATAAACCTGGTTTTGGGGAGGCCTTCACGGAAATTGATCTGCGTAGTTACAGTCCGGACCAAGGCGGAACAATTCGCCGTGATCTGTATTTAGGGCAATCGCTGGATGTTTTTGTTATTGACGGTCGCACGGATGAACCGCTCAATAACGCTACGCTAAGACTCATTAAAATCGATGGCGAGGAAGTGGAGGAAAGAACCAACCCCGATGGTAATGATTTTCATTATACCGTTAATTTGGATCAGCCATTCATCTTAAATACCACTCGTCCTGGTTATTTCCCCAGGACGGATACGCTACGTTTTAGCCAGGAAGATCTAGTTGATGCTGGTGGGAAACTGGTATACTACGTACCACTCTTCAGTGATGACTTGGACCAGTTCTTACCCTTCGACGTTTACTTCGACAACGATCACCCTAATCCTGATTCTTACAGTTCCCGAACAAATCTTTCTTACGACGAGACCTACTCTCCTTACGTAGCAAAGGAAGAAGAGTTTAAGCAGGAAGCTAGTGCTGGCATGACGGATGAGCAGGCATTCTTGGCAAGAGGGGATATCGAACAATTCTTCAACCAGGAAGTCAAAGCTGGCTGGAAGCAGTTACAACGGTTTTCCGAAGCCTTGTTTTTCCACCTGCGCAGTGGGGGAGAATTCACCATTGAGTTACAAGGTTTTGCTAGCCCACGGGCACCTACCGAGTACAACCGCCGCCTTAGTGCGCGCCGCAATATGTCTCTGAAGAATTACTTCAAAACCTACAACAATAAATCCCTGCTACCCTACATCGAGAACGGCCAGCTGAATTTTACCGAAGCCGCACTTGGTGAAACAACGGCCAATCTGGAGAAAATATACGAACGAATCGACCGGGAAAGAGAGTCAATTTATAGCTACACGGCCTCCCTTGAGCGGAGAGTGAATCTACGCAAGGGAATCACCCTCCGTAGAAAGTAACATCCCTTTTATCGCGTTTTTAAAGTATTGTAACCGTGAAACCAACTAACAACACTTCGCTTTCGCAACTAATCTTGGGATGGGGTCTAGCGCTACTAGCGCTTACCTTTTCCACTGGCCTGAGGGCTTCGGGTATTCAGGACGTCGCTCCTACTGCCGCCGATGCACCAGTAATGCTAGAAACGGGGCGACCAGGTTTTGGCGTCTTTGCTGAGTATGATGGACCCGAGGATGGCCGCCTGATCATTTCCATCGGCCGAGCAGATGAAGCCGTCTATTTCGGACTGGCCGAAGAATATCGTACTTCAGGGGTTCCATTTGCTAATGCTAACGATACGCGCTATCGTTTCCGCGTGAGACAGATAACCGATGATGGGACTAACCCCGTCGTCCACGGTCCTTTCATTATTAGCCGGACTAACGCCAATGTAACCAACTACGCGGATGCTGCATTCGGAGTGTACGATACAACAGCCACCTCCGGTGGAAACCCGATCTACGTTTTCCGCCCGGGCACAACCGGAGATTTCTCGGTGGAATTTGATGATATTACCGGTGATGGTAACCAGCAAGTTAATATCCCCTTTTGGGATTTTACGGTTGTACGTGACGAGCAGGTTGTTCCAGGACGTGTTTGGTCCAGAAGTTGGGCCTTTCGTTTGCCTCAGGTGAATGGAGATATCCTACCGGAATGTGAGTGGGACCGTGAGTTTAACGGACAGCTATACAGTTACACGGAAGATGGCTTTGTCTCCTTGATTGATTTTCAGGATGCCGGCTTCCAAGGGCTCTCCTTCAATATGGCCTTCAATAGTGGTGGCCCGGGCCAGTCAGGTAACTTAGTTGATGACCGAATGTCGATTCCTAATCAAAACGCTATCGAAGGCTCCGCTCAGCACCGCATCTTTTTGGACCTGCCCGACATCGAACTTTTTCCTGATGGGGAATGCGGAGAGGTAACGGCAGGAGATTCATTCACCTGTAGTGACGAAAGCCCCTACTGTCTTGATATTGCGGTGAGTTTACCTGGGCAAGTTGAGATCCTACTAGATTTTAATGGTAATGGGGTAATCGACGATAACAGCCGCGACGTAGCACTTATCTACGAATTTACCGAAGGAGACTTGGCCACTTGCGTGCCTTGGGATGGGCTACGCGGCGATGGAACTCCCGTTACCTTTACGGATACGGTGGATGTAATCATTACCTACTCCCAAGGAGTTCAGCACTGGTCTGCCTACGACGTAGAGTACATGCGTAATGGATTCTGTGTGCAAACAATTCGCCCCGTTTGCCCCCAAACGATTGAGTCCGATAACCTGTATTGGGACGACCGCAACATCTCCGAAGAGCCCGGTACTGGCGCAGTGAAAGACAACCGTGGTGGTAGCGATTGTAATGATGTACCTCGCTCCTGGAATTTCTTCGATATCAACTCGGATAACTGTAGTAACGTAAACGATGAGGATACGGAAGGGTATGGAGATAAAAACACCCTGAACACCTGGTGGTTTGCCAATAGTCGCTCCCAATTTAAGGCTAGGGTTCCCGTGATTAATGCCACTATTGAAGGCCCAACTAATCTCTGTGCGGGGGATACGGCCACTCTAGTTGCCATGGACTTAAGCTTGATGGGAACACCAACTTACGATTGGTCTGGCCCGGGAGATGTCGATACGGCTACGACCCAAAGTGTTCGAGCTTTTTTACCCGGTGAGTATTGTGTTATGATCATGGATGAGAATGGCTGTACGAACGAGACTTGCCGCACCTTGACCATCCTCGACTTTGATTCAGATCAGTTTCCCGAAGGCCTTAATATTTGTTTTGGTGATTCGATTCAAATGCCCGTCGCGGGTGATCCGAATTTTACCTACGAATGGAGCCCTGGTTTGGGGATAAGTAGCACTACCTCTAATCAGCCAACCTTCTTCCCCGTTGGTACGACCACCTATTCGGTAGTTATTCGTAATACGGATAGCTCCGGCCAGGAATGTGAGGTGACGGAAGAAATTACGATCAATGTCAGCCCCGACATTAATCTGCAGGTGATTGGTGGTGGTCCTATCTGTGATCCGACAACCACCTTCACCGCTTCGACGGATGTACCTGCAGACATTGTTCTGCTAGATCCCAATGGGGTGGAGATTGGTATGGGCACTGAGTTTACGGTTCCCGTTAGTGGTGAAACCGATTACGTACTAGTTGCTACTTCTACGGATGGCTTAACTTGTACGGATAGTATCGTCTTTACCGTTAGCGGCGGCCCAGTTGACATTACCGTGCCGGATACTGTACTCACTTGTGTTAGTGACGGCGTAACCCTAGAGGTGACCAACCTCGACGCAAACGACCAGTTATCCTACACTTGGGCACCAAGTGAGCTTTTCGACCCTGCTACCATCAACTCTACTAGCCCCACCTTTACTGGAGCACCCGGGGATTACACGGTGACAGTTACCGCGACGAACCAGTACAACTGTGAAGCAGTGGAAGAAGTACAAATCATTTTGATCGACGATGCCGCAACTCTCAGTTTCGATGCGGCGGTTGGCTGTGACGGGGAAACCGTCACCTTTACGAATACCAGTACGGCAGACTTTGGTTACCTCTATGATTTTGGTGATGGCAATACCAGCCAGGAGGCCAACCCTATCCACGTCTACGCGAGTACTGGCACCTACACGGTAACCCTATCTTTGATTTACGAGGATCAGACCTGTGTAGATGCCTTCACGGCGGATGTGACGGTAGTGGAAGCGGTCCTGGTGGCCGATTACTCCATTAGCTTAGGTGATTGCGATAACGGTTCAGCTACCCTGACCTTTACGGATAACTCTCTGAACGTTAATAATGCTGACTTAACGGATGCATGGATCTTTACGGGGGCAACGCCTGCGACCAGTGCCGAAGTTAACCCTGTTGTTACCGTTAGC
>JBCDGT010000134.1:0-7329 GCA_038750915.1 Bacteroidota bacterium | reverse complement strand
TTTAATTTAGACGGGCCAGATTACCAGTACACTTTCCAGATTAACAATGGTCCCGTTTCAGCACCTATCTATCTTAATAACACCAATCAATTTACAATTAATAATGTTGGTCCTTTTGATCGGGTATTGGTAAATATCAACCAATTTATCTACGCACGTTTTCAAGGAGAGACTTTTTCTAGGGTTTTTGGCCCAGCGGATCCTTTTACTATAGACGTACCTAATGTAGTTTGTAGAGATGAAGATAGTCGAAGCAATTTCCCTAGTTTTATCACATCAGGATTAACTAATGTGGAATGGAATTTTTCAGCTAGTTACCTTAATTCTAGCGCTTACACCATTTCTAGGGATGGGGTTCTTTTCTTCAGAAATTTTCCTCCCATCGGTAATTACACTATCGAAATCACTGGGTTTTCCCAGAATTGTGGAGAACCCGTCAGATTCGTTATTCCCTTTGAGGTAGATGATTGTTACAAATCCAATTTCGGTTCCCATCCACAGACTAATCATAAGGAAGGAATTGCCAGTGATCATCAGACAGCTAATAAACACCTCGATAATAAATCAGACATAACAAATACAAACTCACAGAATACCTACTTGGTCTTCCCAACACTTGCTGCACGAGGCCAGGCAATTAAAATTCGGCGTAACGAGCCTAATGCCAAGGAAGTGGGGGTGAAGGTCGAGGTAATAGACATCACGGGCAAGCAACTCTTTACAACAATTTTACCTGCCAGTACCTACGAGATATCATTGCCGACGCAAGAATTAGCAGCGGGCATGTATCTGCTAAAATTAGCAACTGGTAAAAAAGCTATCCCAGAAATTCACCGGATAGTAGTTCGTTAACCCCCCGAAGCTACCATTATAAGAGTATTGGCTGTTTACGAAAAGTGAGCAGCCAATACTTTATAGGTAGCGCTATTTGTGAACTTTTTCTTGCTAGTGCCCATCCTTAAGCAAACCGCTCCCACCGGCTGAACCGGTAGGCCAGTTCGTTCTTACCGTGTGGTTGGTGGCCTTCACTCCATACTTCCCGCCACTCTCTTGGGTCTAGCTTTGGGAAAAAAGCATCTCCCCCTTCGATTTCGGCATCGACGATGGTGAGGTAGACCGTAGAAACCAAGTGGAGGCTCTGCTGATAAATTTCTCCTCCGCCAATAATGAAAGTTTCCTCCGCTTCCGTTACGGCTTCTTGCACCAGCGCTTCGCGCAAGCTGTGGCAAACGACCACCCCCGTAGCGGAAAAGAAGGCATCGCGAGTGAGGATAATGTTCGTCCGCTTCGGCAGCGGCTTGTTGCCAATTTCATTGAAGGTCTTGCGTCCCATAATTACGGGGTGGCCGATGGTGGTGCGCTTGAAGTACTTTAGGTCCGCTGGTAAATACCAGGGGATATCACCATCTTTTCCAATGGTGCCAAGGCGGTCAGTAGCGACGATGGCGGAGAGTTTCATGGGGCGAAGGTAGGGAGGGAAAGTTATTTTAGCTTTATTGACGAAGGCGCATAAGAATCGCCTCAATTTTTGGCCTCAGCTTAGGTAAAAATTCGCGGGTAGTATCGATTAGGACATAAGCAGCAATTAAGTCATAATCATGGACTAATACATTCCGCATCCCCACCATTTCCGGCCATTCTACAGAAGAATCCATCGCTTTTGCTTGCTCAGTTAATTTAGCTGTTGCCTCTCCTATTATTTCGTACAGCTTCGCCGAAGCGAGTAATAAGACACGGTTATCAGATAGCACGTCCGCCTTGACTCCTTCAAGCAAGCTCATTAACTCATCGATTGCCCCGATGATATGTTCTAAGCGATCTATATCCGTAAGCTTACACCTCTTGCTCATAAAGGAGAATTTTTTCAGACTCAATCTGGCTCTTAAAATCCGGTCGGAGCATTCGCTGATCAATTACATCTACCTCACGTTGTAATAACTTGACCAATTCAATTCGTAGTCCTGAAAGCGTAATTAGCGTAACTGATGCCCCCTCTCGAAATGTTAGTAAAAGATCAAGGTCACTGCTCTGATCTTCCTCATTACGCGCAAAGGAGCCGAATAATTCAGCTTTCACAATATCCTCCCTGGCAGCAAAAAATTGTCCTAATACATCTAATACCACCTCCCGACTTAATGGAGTAATTGGTGTTGGTGGTACAATTTGTACCATTTCCAATCCCAAAACTGCTTCTAGTTTTGCAAGTGTACGTAAGGAGATATTGTGTTTACCACTCAACCATTTACTAATTTCAGGAGCTGACTTTCCCATCCGACGGGCGAGCTCCGCCTGACTCCAGTTCAACTCCGCAAGTGCAGTACGAACTCGCCCCATGATAAGTTCCGTAATGGTCTGAAAACGTTCTTCAGCGATAATCATTGACTAAATTCATTAACTTATAAGTTAACGTTTTTCATTACTCAAAGTTGCCTTGCCAGCTTAACATCATCATTTAGGCCTGCGCCCGCACTCAAAACCAATACACCAATACCCCTACACAATCCAAAAAAGTTCCTAAAACGAAACCACCCAACAAAGCGTTTTATACCTTTAGCCCTCACCCTTCTTACCCCTCCCGTTTGGACCTTTCCTCCGGCACCATTTACGCCGACATTATCCTACCCCTGGCCTTGCGCCAGAGCTACACCTACACGGTACCAGAGGAGATGGTGGCCCAGCTGCAACCAGGCCTACGGGTGGAGGTACAATTCGGTAAAAATAAGCACTACACCGGCATCGTACGCCACTTACACGGTGAGCATCCCGGGCATAAAGTCAAGCCGATCCTGAGCCTGATTGATCTGGAGCCGGTGATCACCGAAAAGCAACTCCAACTCTGGGAGTGGATAGCGAGCTACTACGCCTGTACCGTTGGGGAGGTAATGAACGCCGGCTTGCCCAGCCACCTCAAGCTGACCAGCGAAACCATCATCACTCTAGGCCCCCTATTCAGCGACGATGCCACTCAACTCGACGATCGGGAATACCTGATCGTGGAGGCCCTCACCCTGCAAAGCCAACTGACATTGAAGGACGTGCGGGATATTCTTCAGATCAAAACCGTCTACCCCGTCATCCGACGCTTGCTGGATCGGCGCATCATCTTTCTACAGGAAGAATTGCAAGAGCGCTACCGGCCGAAAATTGTTCGCTGCGTGCGACTTTCGGAAGTCTTCCAAACGGAAGAAAAACAAGTGGAAGCCTTCGACCTGGTGCAGCGCTCCGAACACCAGACGGCGGTGTTGCTGGAGTTTTTACAGTCGGTTCGCACCCTACCTTACGTCCGAGTAACAGACTTGACCAAGCGGACCAACGCACCTGCTGCGGCGATCAATGCTATGGTTAAAAAAGGCATTTTCGAATTCTACGAGCGGCAAACCAGTCGCATTGGCGGCGCGTCGGGCGACACAACCAGTGCACAAGACCTTAGCGACCAGCAAATTTGGGCGCTGGCGCAGGTGCGGGCCACCTTGGAGGAGCAAAAAAAACCGGCCCTAATTCACGGGGTTACCGGCAGTGGCAAAACACGCGTTTACCTTGAGTTGATGCAAGAGGTTTTGGCGGCAGGCGGGCAAGTGCTTTACCTACTACCCGAAATCGCCTTGACGGGGCAGATTGTCCAGCGGCTCCAGCGGGTGCTCGGCGACAAGATTACCGTTTACCACAGCCGGTTGAATAATATGGAACGGGTGGAAATCTGGCGAGCGGTACTGGCCGGCGAGACCTCCATTGTCGGCCCACGCTCGGCCCTCTTCCTGCCTTTTACTAAGCTCGGGCTGGTGGTGGTGGACGAAGAACACGACCCCAGCTACAAACAGCAGGAACCCAACCCACGCTACAACGGCCGCGACGTGGCGGTCTATCTGGCTCACCTCCACCAAGCGAAGACCATCCTCGGCACGGCAACGCCTAGCCTGGAGAGTTGGGAAAACGCCAGTCGGGGCAAATACGGATTAGTGAGCATGCCCGAACGCTTCGGCGGCTTACAGCTGCCTGAGGTCGTCTTGGCGGACGCTCGGGAGGAAAACAGCCAGGGAGAACGCCACCCCTTCTTTACCCCTACCCTACTTACGGAAATGAGGGCCACCCTGGAGAGAGGCGAGCAGATTATCCTTTTCCAGAACCGCCGGGGCTTCGCCCCCGTCTACTTCTGCCCCACCTGTGACTACACCGTCGAATGCGTCAATTGCGACGTTACCCTCACGTACCACAAATACCAAAATAGGCTCCGCTGTCACTGCTGCGGTTACGCTACTCAGCCGCCAGATACTTGTCCGGCTTGTGGTAGTCCAGAAATGAAATTGAGTGGAACGGGCACCGAAAAGATCGAGGACGAGCTAAAAATCTTCCTCCCCGACGCCCGTATTGGCCGCATGGATCTGGATACGGTGAGGGGTAAAAACGCCCTGGCCAATCTCATCGGCCGCTTCGAAGCCGGAGAGCTGGATATCCTGGTCGGTACCCAGATGGTCACCAAAGGGCTGGACTTCGAGCGCGTAGGCCTCGTCGGGATCATCTCGGCGGATCAGCTCCTCCGTTTTCCCGATTTCCGAGCGGACGAGCGGGCCTTCCACCTCATGACCCAGGTGAGCGGCCGGGCGGGGCGAAAGTACCGCCGCGGGAAGGTCATCATTCAAGCCATGGAACGCAGCCATCCGGTGCTAATCGATGTCATTAACGGGGACTGGGACCGATTTATCGAGCGAGAGGCAAAGCACCGAGCAGCCACCTTCTTCCCTCCCTACCAAAAAATGATCCACCTGCAGCTGCGGCACCCGAAACGTAGCAAAGCGGAAGAAGCGGCCAAACTGATGGGCAGCTGGTTAGCTCACGCATTGGGCGACCAAGTATCTCCTCCCTTTGAGCCAAGCGTTGCTCGCCTACGCACTTACTATTTACAGGATATGGTCATTCGGATGAAATCCACTCCGCAGGAAATGGCCAGGATAAAAAAAATTGTCCGCCGAGCCGTGGATAAATTGGGGGCTACCGAAGGCTTAACGGGGGTAAGGGTAGTCATTGACGTGGACCCTTATTAGCCAACTACTTCCAGAAAAGTACCACTAAGGGTTTATCGTAGCCAATGTTTTAAGCTAGTTGCTGATCTTGGAGAAGTCTCAAAATCAACTCCAATGATCAAGCAAAAGAAACTATCTTTTCTTCTCGCCTTATTCCTCTCCTCTACCTTTCTACTGGCGACGGATTACTACGTTGCAAAAGATGGGAACGACGCCAATGAGGGTACTGAATCTGCTCCCTTCCTCACCATCAGCAAAGCGGCCAGCCTCATGGTCGCCGGTGACGTGTGCTACATCAAAGCAGGCATCTACCGCGAACTGCTGGACCCCGCAAATGGTGGTACTGAAGATTCCCCAATCGTTTTCAGAGCCTTCGGTGAAGATGAAGTCACTATCTCCGCAACGGAAATAGTTACTGGATGGCAAGCCGAGGGCAACAACGTCTTCAAGGCGCCCGTCGATATGCAGCGCGACCGCCAGAACATGGTTTACTTTAACGGAGAACCTATGGACTGGGCGCGTTGGCCCAACAACACCGACCAGGACCCCTTCACCATCGACGCGATGACCGTCACGGGGGGAACCGCAAGTAGCGTAATAGCTACGGATTTGCCTACTGGCCTCAACTTCACGGAGGGCTACGTTTGGTACCTCGGAGCCCACTCTGGAGCCAGTTGGACCCAAGAGATTTCTAGCGTAAGCGGTAATACTATTAACCATGCCGCTAACGATATTAACCGTTGGCCCTTTAACCCTCATAACCCCACTGTTTTCCGTAACGGCAACCGGGGTCGGTTTTACATCTTTGGTGCTAAAGACCTACTCGACTACCAGCGGGAATGGTATTATGACGCTACTAATAAGGAAGTGTACCTGATTGCGCCTGGCAATGTTGACCCCAGCACCCACACCGTGGAGTACGCCGCCCGCGCCCGCACCATCCTACTCAACAAACCTTTCATTACCATCGAAGGCATCAACACTTTTGGTGGCATCGTTAACCTAAAAGGTGACAATGGTACGATTAGGGATTGTGAAATCTTACACGGCTACCAGTCGCTTGACGAATTGGGCAATACCGATGCACAGATATCTGAAGGGGCCGTTTGGGTGCAAGCCAGCAATATTCTGATCGAAAGTAACCTCATTGAAGGAGGCTCACTAAACGGTATCTCCGTGCAGGGTTGGGGTGGCGTCAGTGACATTACCATCAAAGGCAATGAGATCAAGGAGTTTAACACCATTGGTAATCATTCTTCTCCAATACGCTGCCGGGCGCTGCGGTCACGGCTCATCAGTAATACCATTGTTGGCGGAGGGAGAGACGGTATTTTCATCCCCGCTCAAGACTGTGAAGTTGCCTGGAACGATGTTTCCGACGTAATGCGAATCAATAACGACGGTGGCCTCTTTTACGTCGTTGGTAACGACGACAATAAAAACACGAGCATCCACCACAACTGGTTCCACGACAGCTTCGGGCCGGACTATGCGGATGGTCGCTGTGCCGGAATTTATCTAGATAACGACAGCAAAGGATACGACGTCCACCATAATGTAGTCTGGAACATCAGCTGGTCTGCCGTACAAATGAACTGGGCGGCCAACGATAACGATATTTTCAACAATACTTTCTGGAACGCCGAGAAGGCGATGGGCATTTGGCTCAACGGAAGGGTACAGACTGGCAACCGCATCTGGAACAACTTCGCGGAAATTGGCCCCTGGGAAGGGCAGGACATTGCGGATAATGTCATCAGCAGCGTAAACCCCTTTGAAAACTTGGCCGAGCAGGATTTCCGGCCCAAGGAGGGCTCCGCACTCGTGAACGCTGGCCGGGAAATACCTGGTATTACCGACGGTTTCAGAGGGATGGCACCAGACGTTGGGGCTTACGAGTTTGGAACCGACCTGTGGATTCCCGGAGCTCCGCGAGCGGGCAACGCCACTACGGCTATTCCAAGCTTCTTGGCACCTGCGCTGCGCGCCCAACTACTTCCTAATCCGGCCAGCGCTCGAAGCTTCTTGCAATTCAATTTGCCAGCAAGCAGCAAAGTGGACTGGGCGATAATTTCTGCTAACGGGCAAATACTCCGGAGAAGCTCGCTTCCACTGCTCCCATCCGGTGAGCAACAAATCGAGATTGACGTACAGTCGCTCCCTACGGGCAGCTACTTTATCGTAGGGCGGACGAATGCTGGTGGATTCGCCCAAAAGCTTATAGTGGAATAGTAAACCCAATAAAAAAGCCCGGGGCGCAACTGCCCCGGGCTTCTAAAGTCATCCCTATGATACTCTGAACGAGTAATTG
>JBCDGT010000133.1:0-7370 GCA_038750915.1 Bacteroidota bacterium | reverse complement strand
TTTATGAATCCTTTGAAGCGAAAATGAGTGCGTATACAGTTTTATGTGAGCAAACTTTTGAATTTAGCCGGAAAGACTTATTTGAAATTCAAAGAATGTGGCAGGAATGCATTAATGATCCAAATGATGAAAATGGCTTCTTGGAGGAGGAGACTAAATTGATGATAGAAGATGCTTATGAAGGATTTATGGTCTATTTGAAAAACGAAAATTAAGGCAAGCATTCACTGAGGCAGAAATTTACTACTGCTAAAAGGTTGCGCAGCAACCGTCTACCCACTAAAAGACCGAAGGTCGTCTAAAAGCGCAGCGTCTAATCGGCCGCTAGGCCGTCGTATCTTTACCCCTATGCGCGCAAAAAAATCCTACGGTCAGCACTTTTTGACCAATGAACACTACGCCCAGCAAATCGCGAATTCCCTACAACTGACGGATACTTACCAACACGTGCTGGAAGTCGGGCCGGGGCAGGGTATGCTTACTAAGCACTTACTGGCACGGAAAGATGATTTTGCGCTCACCGTCAACGAAGCAGATAAGGATATGGTGGCCTACCTGGAAAACCACTATCCGGAAATCAGCGACCGCATTGTCGCCGGGGACTTTCTTCGGACCAACCTAAAGGAACTCTTCGACGATCAACCCTTCGGCCTTATCGGTAATTATCCCTACAACATCAGCAGCCAGATCCTCTTCAAGATGCTCGATAACTACCAGCTGATCCCAGAAATGTCGGGGATGTTTCAGAAAGAGGTGGCCGATCGGGTCGTGGCCGCTTCGGGGTCGAAGACCTACGGAGTAGTTGGTGTACTGGTCCAGGCCCGGTATACCGGCAAGGTAATTTTGAACGTCGGCCCCGGTAACTTTAATCCGCCGCCGCGCGTAGATAGCGCCGTCATCCGGCTGGTGCGTAGGGGCGAACCCTTGGTGCCCGATGAGCTTTGGGGGCGCTTCAAACACATCGTCAAGTCAGCCTTTGGGATGCGCCGCAAGATGCTGCGTAATAGCCTGAAATCAGCCTTTACTTCAGATACCCTTTCCGCAGATCCCTTTTTTCAACGCCGCCCGGAACAAGTCAGCCTGGAAGATTTTGTCGAATTAGCCTTGCGGGAAGAGTAACGTTTTATCTGAGTACCTACTAGATTGTCGCGTTGACTACTCTCCAAAGAAGTGGTTTTGCTGCGCAGCTACCTCCGGTGGTGGAGAGATCGTGAGAGGTAGAAGCAACAATTTTATTTGCGCTTTACCTTAGCAGCTATGGCACACTCTTCTACGCTTTCTCAACGCGGCCAGTCCGCCATCAATCAGCCTATACGGGCTGATCTCGATCTCTTCTATGAAGCGATGAACGATCAGTACGATGCTGTGGATAATCCCACGGGAAAGTTCCTCCTGTGCATTGCGGAGAATCTCCATAATTCGGACCGGATGAATGCGAAACTCCGAGAAATTGCGGCGGGGCCAATACCAGAATGGGTGCCGAGTTATACCGCCATTTTAGGTGCCCCTCCCCTCCGAGAAGCGGCCGTAGAATTTCTTGAGTATGCGCTTAATTTTCAAGGGCTTAACCCAGATAATTTGGGCGCGGCCGCAGGTGCTGTGGCCATTATTGAGCTGTGTGCATTGTTCCTAGGTGACCCTGGTGATTACGTCGTCATCCCCGGCCCCGCCTATATGGCGTATACCCCAGACATCGAAAACAAAGCCCAACTCCAGCGCTACAACCTCCATGTACCTGATGCCGGAGGGGAAGCCGCTCTAGACAGTACCTACCGGCTAACCACTGCAGACTTAGATGCCGCTTATACCAAACTTGGGACCAAATTCAAGGTGCTGCTACTCACCCAACCCAACAATCCGACGGGGCAGGTATTCACGGCCCGGCAATTGGAAGATTTTGCCGACTGGTGCGTAGCCCACCAGGTACACCTGATTGTCAACGAAATCTACCTTTTCTCCCGTTTTGACCAAAACCATCCTGCCCTAGAGTCCCTTTTTCCAGAGCCAGTTTCTTGCACCTCTTTTCTACCCATTCTACACCGGAGGGACAGCCCCTATCTCCACTGGTGGTACGCTATTTCCAAAGACTTCGGTCTTTCCGGCCTACGGCTCGGCTTCGCCTATACTCACAACGAAAACCTGCTGAAAGCTTGGAGTAACTACGGTGCTCCTTCCATGGCTTCGAACCACACCCAGTGGCTACTCTCCGAAATTTTTCGCGACCAGGAATGGACCTCGGATTTTCTGTCCCGCAGCCAACAATCCCTAACAGAAAGCTACGCCATCGTCATCGAGGCGCTCGGCGACGGCATCCCTTATTCCGCCGCCGTCGGCAGCCCCTTCGTTTGGTTCGACCTGAGCGCCTACCTCCGCGCGGATACCGAAGCCGCTGAACAGGACCTTTGGATTCGCATCTACGAAGAAACGGGCATCTTGCTTACGGCCCCTAATGGTATGGGCAGCCCCGAACGAGGCTGGTTTCGCCTGGTGCATTCCTGCGTTGCTCCGGGAGAATTACGGGTAGCGATGGAGCGACTGAAGGGGTGGTTGCGGCCATAACCAGTGGACTAACTGCTGTGCGGCACTGCAAATATTACCACTTTTAATTTACCGAAACTCTCTTCTTTTTTTGTCAAGAAAAAAGAAGGGTATCGATCCTATTTCGAAAACGATAATCTAAACTCCCCTACAACCTAAATACCCTTCTTACGTACTTCTTCAACTTCCCAAACGTACCTAACTTCTTCTGCTTAGGTGGGGCTGCTGCGGTAGGCTGTGGCGTGTATGCCTGGCTGTTGCGATGTACGTTCCGCACAGTAGCCTCCCTTTCTCCCAGTCCTGCTACTTGGGCGTTGGTATCGGTGGAGGAGTCCCAATCATTGGCAATCGGTTGAGGTCGAGTTCTACCTTGGGCTTGTTGGACTACGTGCCAAGCCTCATGCGGTAAGTGGCGTTCTTGCCCCGGAGCAATATGGATGTTGGTCCCTTGTGCGTAAGCCGTGGCGGTAATTTTTGCAGGTTGTTGACTATTGTAACGCACCTTAACGGAGCTCATGTCAGTGCCCGATAGTTGTTCTATACCAACTTTCAGTCTTGGGGGTAAGGGTATGTTCCCCGCCCGGGCCAGTGCGGCCTGGTTGTCGGGGGCTGGTAGCGTCGTTGCCGGCTTAGCAAAGCCCCGGAGCTTTCTCCCCTTAAGGGTTTTCTTCTTCTTGTTTTTCTTAGTTGGGTGATTCGCCGGAGCTGCCGGAGGCGTATAAATGGGAACAAAACCACTGGCGGTTGCTAGAGGGGTAACGTGGGGGTCATCCGCTGCCATGCCATCGGGATCAATGTACCGGAGGGGATTGTGGAGCCCAAAAGCATAAGGGTTATGACCGGGGTAGGCATCCGCAAGGGGATCCAAACTAAGCCAGCGGCCGCTTTCGGGTTCCAGGTAGCGGGCCCCGAAGTAGTTCATTCCAGTGGATTCATCTTCCTCTTTACCATTGAAGGTGTAGTCCAGCGGCGGAGCGGTTTGGGTTTGTTCCACGGCGACTTCGCCGGAGGGAAGGTAGGCCCGGAAGGCGACCGGTCTACCAAGGCCGTCCGTTACCCAGGTTACATTCCCCAGCTGATCGGTATGGTAGTAACTGGCCACTACCTCTGGGAAAACACCGTAGCCTTCGTAGCCATAGCCGGCTCCTAGACTGTCCCGTCCGGGAGGGCTGGTGTACCAGGTAGGAGGCCCGGGAGGGCCGCTGGTGTCCGGAGGCCCGGCGGGGCCGGGCGTAGCTCGCCGCGGGCGGGAGCTAAAGTCACCGCCGGGGCTGGTAGGCAGTGGGGCCCCCGTCCAGCCGGGCTGTCCGTAGTAACCGGGGAGGGTTGGCGGACCAGGGGGTAAGCCCAGGGCTACGTAGTAGTTCCACACCGTTTGAGTCAGGTCATTTATCCGGGCCGTGTAGTTCAGGTCGCCAGCGGTAAGGCCGCCCTCGTACCAGTAAATATTGTTGAATTCTCCGGTACCTTCTTTTGTGAGTAAGCGCTGGTCGCCGATGAAGTAATGCTTCGTGAAGCTGCTCTTCGTAAAGGTGAAGAAGGGGGAAACGTAGGCGACGTAGTCTCCCGTATGGCTCACGAAACCGGCTGGCGCTCCGTCCGTAAATACCCCCTTGAGGTCTCCCGTGCTCTGGATGGCCCTACTACCATCGGCTGTATAGGTATACCGACTAATCGTACCGTTATCGCTGAATTCCATCAGGCGGTTCTCTTCGTCCCAGCGGCTCTGTTGGTAGCGGTAACTACCGGCTTCTCCCGTGTAGCCCAGCAAGTTGCCGTTGGCGTCATATTCGTAAGTGCGTCCACCTAGCGTCTTGATGCGGTGAGGATGGGTAGGGTCCAGTTCGAGTACTTGATTGAAGCTGTTGAGTGCATCAACGGCATCGCCGTTTCTTCGCTCCAACTCCCGACGGCGCTGGTTGTACAAGTCGTCGTGATCGACGAAATAAATGAAACTCTCCGTACCGCTGGCAAGGGTGAAGTCCCCGCTGGCCTCCGTGAGTCGGTGAAGGGGGTCGTAAACGAACTGCTGTCGGTGGCTACCACCGGTGCTGCCGTCTACCGCACCGGCGGTTTGTTCGCTGCTGGCGAGATTGCCGACGGGATCATAGATGAGGCGGAGGTCTTGGATAGTGGCTCCGTTGGCCGTAATGCCGAGGGTGGTTGGGCGTTGGGTTCTCGGATCAAAACTGGTGGTGGTCCGGCTATCGTTGCCCAGGGTTTTACTAACCATACGACCAAAGGCATCGTACCTAATGTCCTTGAGGTAATCGTAGGTATTACCGTCTTTTTCCCCGCGCATCGTGACCAACTGCCCGCCGGCATCGTAGCCGAAATCGACTCTTTCTCCGTCCGGGTAGCCCATTCCTTGCTCTCGCCCCCAGCTGTCGTATTCCATCTCGTGGATGAAAGTGCGTACGGTTGATTCATTGATCAGCAGTGTTCGGATGGTTTTGCTCGTTTCGCCGTGCTCATCGTAGAAATATTCTTCTCCGCCGCTGGCATCCAGTTTCAGCACCAGCCGACCACGACGGTTATACTGGGCTTCGGGCCCTCCATAGCTGTATTCTACTTTGTTTTGGAAATTTATGGGGTACACAATGCCAGTGAGTCGCTCATGGTCATAGCTGTACTGAATAGCACCATCCACCCCAAATATTTCCCGCAGATTGGGAGTATGTTTCCGTACTAGATTATCGGCCAGGTCGAATATACTTTCCGTGCGGCCACCGTCGGCCGGGGTAGTAGCGATTCTGCGACCGAGGCGATCGTATTCATAAATGGTCTGGAAGCCACCAGCATCGGTTACCGTTTGCAGTTCACCAATAGTATTGTAGTGAAACAAAGTGGTAATGGTCGTTGTATCTGCCTCCCGTAGGTAGGCTTCCTGACTGCCACGTTCGTCGGTCAGGGTCGTTTCGGTGAAGCCCAGCGCGTCAGTCTTTTTTTCCTGAAAAAGCGCTCGGCCGCCGGGGCCAGTTACGATACCGTATTCCATCGTACTGGTGGCTCCATCCGGTAGCATCAGGCTAATAGGCCGATCCAAAATATCATATTCGGAACTAGCCTTGGGCGTGGACGCAGGTGCGAGGTAAAGGTTGCCAATAGCAGGGTTAGCGGCCTGGGGGTAACCCTCTTTTACGGGGCGGTCGAAGGCATCGTAGGTTAACTGACCACTTATGACCATTCGCTCCGCTCCTTCGATGACACTCTGGTGTTGCTGCTGAATAATTCGCCTAGTGCCGTCTAGGAATACGTGGCTAACCACCGCTACGTCATGCTCCGGATCGTAGCGCTCGGTCGTAGCATAAGGAGGATTTGCCTCCGGATGGAAGGTATAACGGAAACTATAAACGGAATCTTTGGGTAACTTGATCTCATTCACCCGCCCGTAGACGTCGTGGAGATACTCGACCGTATGGCCATTGATGTCCGTTGTCTCCAGCATCTGACCGTACTTGAACTCGTAGCTGGCGGTAGAAAAGTAGCCGTAGCTGTCTTCCGTACGGATGGGGTACATATGCTCTACGGTGTCTATGTCGTAGGTGTACCCCATGCGTTCACCGGCGGTATTAGGTGGGCGTTGGGCCGACAATACATTGCCCCATTCATCGTAGGTGTAATCCCAATTGGCGAAAGTATTTTCATCCAAGTACCGACGGATTTGTAGCACATTCCCTTGCTGGTCGACTTCCATTTCCTGGTGCCGAAGTAGTACGCCACCACCATAAGTTTTCACGCTTTTTAGGCGGTCCGTTTTGTAACCGTTTGCCGTCAGGGGATGATACTCTTTTTCTGTTCTGAGCTCATCTTCGGGGGTGCCATCGCCGAAATCGATCTTAGTAATAACTTGGCCAACGCTGTCGTAAACAAAGGTGGTGCGGCGACTTATGGCGGGGCTAGCCGCCCCTTCGTAGAAGTTTTCAGTCCGCTCGATGAGCATTGGGAAAGCACGTCCCTGGTCCGAAGTCAGCTGATTGGGCGGCAGCTCCGTTTGGGTGGTCGGATTGGTGATCAAGTAGGTGAAAACCGTTTCCCGGTACCGATTTCCGCCGGCATCTTCAGTATACTGTCTTACGGGTAAGCTCCGTTCGTAGAAGTTTTGGTTGCGGTACTCCACCACGGAACGGCGGTAAGGGACATCCCCATTTTCTGTATCCAACTCCGTGACAGTCGTTTTGGCAAAGCCGTAGAATTCTCTTTCGTGACGATCGTGAACCGGTTCTTCGTAAGCAAACGCCTGCTTGCGCCAGCGTGGGCCGTCGCCATCGACGCCATCGTTCATCTGGCTTTCGGTCAGCAGCCATTTGGCGAAGGGGAGCCCGTAGGAGTTAGCTGCCCCGGTATAATCGAGGGCAATAGTAGCTCCAAGTGGCCGCCGAATCTCTCGGAGCAAATTGACCTTGCCGATAGTCGAACGACGCACTTTCATTTCATTATCTCTAGTCGCCATTACTTCATCCAGGAAGCCGTCGCCGTCTACATCATCGAATTGACTCAGTACTCGACTGACCCCCCTTCCGGCTGAACCACTCGGATTAACGCAAATGCGGATGAAGAAAATCGGGATGCAAACCGTAAAGGCGAAGTTGACCGATTCCGAGGTCGCATCACCCTTATCGTAGGGCTCCGCCAGTCGGGCCCAGTCGATGTAGCCAGCAAAGCCGCTGCCGGTGTTCAGGGCTACCCGTAACCTCCGCGTGTCGGGGTTATAGCTAAGAGCGTCGGCCATGCCGTCGCCGTTTACGTCTTGAAGGCCGGCAGTACTGTAGTTGTCCGTACGCGTAATGGCGATACCGGCAGCGAAGCTGTTGTTACTAACGTTGATGCCG
>JBCDGT010000132.1:0-7399 GCA_038750915.1 Bacteroidota bacterium | reverse complement strand
CTAACCATTCTTCGAATAATGTCCGCAAAAGAAAACATTCTCTCCGCGATTCGGGCTAATAAGCCAGCAGCTAAAACACTACCTGTCTTACCAGCTTACACCGGCGATGCGGAAGAATTGCTCGCCACCTTCACGGAAGTTTTGGAAAACAGCAAAGCGAAAGTGATCCCGCGGGATACCCTGGCAGCTTACGTACAAACACACTTTTCGGACGTCAAAACCATCGCCTCTACCGTAGCGGAAGTAAAGGGTACGCTTGACCTGGAAAACATCCAGGACCCACTAGAATTAGCGAGCGTTGACCTTGCGATAATCACTGGTCGGTTGGGGGTAGCGGAGAATGGAGCCATCTGGGTTACGGAAGCAGAGGCCGTAGTGCGGGTACTCCCTTTTATTACTCAACACCTAATCATCGTTATGGAAGGACCTCTCGTGCCAACAATGCACGAAGCTTATCCCTTAGCCAAGGTCGGAGAAAGTGGCTTCGGAGTTTTTATTGCCGGCCCCAGTAAAACGGCGGATATTGAACAAAGTCTCGTTATCGGGGCGCATGGGCCGAGGAGTTTAGTGGTGGTGGTTTAGGCGATTGGTCCTTAACCATTTCGGACGGGACGCCCTCAGCTATATAATCGGCCTCGGACGTCCCGTCCGGATATAGTAATCTATTGGTCGAGGTGCATTTCCTTCTAAAGAAATGGTTCATTTTCGGACTTAATTCATCTCCGTTCTAGATAAGATGTTAAAACTTGAATCATGTGCAACTGGCTGGTAATTTTGGTAGCCAACAATCCTACCCAGCATGCACCTCAGAAATTCTATTTTATTACTCCAGACGGCTATTCTGGCCATTCTCTTGTTGCTCACCATTCTGGCAGGCTACACTTTGGCCATTGAACAAGAAGCCCCCAAAAGCCCTGTGATCTGTGGAGTCGCAGCGTCCAACGATGGATTGACGCAGCAAACTCGCAAGGGCAAGCAGCTGTGGAACGCTAACGGCTGCGGTGCCTGCCACAACAAAAGCATGAAGGACGACGCTACTGGCCCCGCATTAGCGGGTGTAGAGGAAAGGTGGGAGGATTATCCTCGAGAAGACCTTTATGCTTGGATACGTAATAGTCCCAAACTAATCGCCAGTGGTCACGAAAGAGCCACGGAAATATACCGAGAGTGGAATCGTGCAGCCATGAATCTTTACCCCAACCTCACTGATGAGGATATCGAAGCCTTACTCAGCTATATCGACGCCCAGTATACAGGCCGACCTTAGCTGATATAGTCATCCCTCTGACAAATGGGAAGGACTGCTTGTGTAATTGGCTGAAGGCCTGCATCATAAGGGAAAGGCTAGTATATGCGTTTACACCTACCCCTGCTCCTAACCCTCTTTTTTTGCACCTGCGGTCGCGCCCAAAAAAGTCTTTCGGTAAGCCGGGAGCTCCTCTACGTACACACCGACCGCACCCTCTATGCCCCTAACGAAACGATCTATTTCCGCGCTTACCTAACTGATGGACAACGCCAACTGCACACGCCCCTCAGCGACATAGTAAGCCTCGACCTGCTAAATGCGCGCGGTGACAAAGTAGCGGGAGTCAACGTATTCCGAGGAGAACGCGGGCACGCCGGCTACCTGCGCCTGCCGCACGACTTGCCCGGGGGCCGGTACACCCTGCGCGCTTATACGAACTGGCTAGGTAATTTTGGCCCAGAAGCCTTCTTCACCAAATACGTCTACCTCCAAAAAACGACCCGCCCTAACCTCCTGCTGGAGTTGGAGCCTCGCCGCGAGGCCTACGGCCCCGGCGATACAATTCGGTACGACTTTGCGGCCCGCGATCGCTTCGGGAATCCCCTGGCCGGTAAATCCATTGTCGCAGAACTCCGCCTGGCTGGGGAGGTAGTAGCCGCGGAGAAATGGGTAAGTTCCGTTGCCGGGAAAGCGGTCATAGAATTCCTACTGCCCAGTGACCTGGCCAGCACCGACGTAAAGCTCAGCGCTACCCTTATTGCCGATGGCACCCGGGAAAGCGTATTACGCTCTGTGCGGGTCGTACTGAATGACATCACCCTCCGCTTCTTTCCTGAAGGTGGTCACCGCGCTACGGAGGGGCCGCAAAGAATTGCCTTTCGCGCTACGGATGCCTACGGCCAACCTGCCGACGTCAGTGGGCGAATCTTGGCCGGCCAAGAGGAAGTCATTGCCTTTCATAGCACCCATAATGGTTACGGCCATTTCGTACTCCCTGACGCTGCACCAGTAAAGCTTTATGCATTTATTGATCGGCCTAGCCCACTCCCGAAGCAATACGACTTACCCTTACCGAATAGGGATGGCTTCTCCGCCCAACTTACCATAGAGGAAAGGCAGCTTCAGATAAAAACGCACAGTGCAGATAACTTTTACTGGCTACAAATCCGTACCCGCGATAGCCTATTCCGAGAACAAACCTTTAGGGATGTAATCGATGTCGCCCTAGATAACTATCCCGCTGGCGTCTACGAAGCAACCCTCTACGACAAAGAAAAAGTAGCGCGCTGGAAGCGGATGTTTTTCCTGCGCCCCATGACGGAGTCCAGTACACCCTATCTAAACAAAGTAAGCGGAAAAGATCAAGAACCGGACACCCTTTCTTTTGACTTCCTCGACACTTACGGAAATATCATCGCGGGGGAATTTTCCCTGGCGATAGTAGACGACGGCTACCACACCAAACAAAACGATAAGCAACCCCACATCGTCACTCAGCTACTGCTACAATCTGAGTTAAAGGGCAAGCTCTACGAGCCCAACGACTACTTCGACCCCGAACAACCCCAGGCGATGGCCGCCCTGGACGACGTGCTGCTCTGCCACGGTTGGAAGGGGATCGACTGGCGTATTGAACCCGTATACCCCCACCTGCAAACGGGGCTGAACGGCTATATTGAACGGAAGAACCTCTTCACCGGCAAGCTCAAGTTGGACGAGCGGCAGCTAACACCTCTTACTAAAAATTGGTACTGCCTGCGTTTGCCCCTTTACGCGAGTACCACTGCCCTGTGGCCTGCCATCCGGCCGTACACTATCAACCATGCCGCTCCTTTATTGCCCATTGACACCCTTTATCCCGCCACTGGGCTTAAAGAACAGCGAACAACAAATCGGAAGGTGCCTACCAGGACTTTTCAAGCAGAGCCCGTAGTCGAGCAGGATGCGACGGTTAGTATTAGGGGATCGAGAAGCAATGCTTCAGACTATTACCTCGATGGGGCTTTAATGAGTCGCGCTGCCGGCCTCAGTACAGAACTCGACGTAGTAATGGTTACGGGTTATAAGAAATCTACAAAAAGTGATGCGACTGGAGCAGCCTCCACTATTTATAACAATACTATCGGTGCGGGTGAGTATTCCATTCATCAGCATGAACGCGCACCAGATCACCGACGCGCCTATTTTGCCCAACGGCAACCAAAAATCGAGTTACAACCGCAGTGGCGTTATGGGTACACTGGCGACTTGGAATTTCCCCAACGGTCCTTCCAAGCCAATGAAGGCCTCTTGCGCTGGCTACCCCAACTGGAACGCAACGAGGGAAAAGCGATGGTTACCTATAACTCACCGCAAGGCAGTACAACCTATCGGCTCATCCTGGAGGGGATCACCGAAACGGGCGATCCGGTGCATCAGGAGGCGACCTTCTTCACTAAGGCCGACTTTGAGCTAGAAGCTAAACTGCCCACTAAGGCCGTAGTGGGCGATACCTTACTCTTGGACGCCACCGTCCGTAATAATTTAGACCACCCAGTGGAGCTATCGCCGCGGCTAGGAGCGACCAAGCATCTGCGGCCCATCTTCCCCAACTTCAAACAACAACTGGCGGCGGGAGAAACAAGGAGTCTACAACGCTTAGTTGTGGTGGAGCAGGCCGGCAACCCTAGCACTTCCTGGCGGCTGGCGCGGAAAGGCTACGGTAAAAGCAGCAGCCAATCAGAACGGATCAACATTCGGCCGCGCTACTTCACCCACACTGCCCTCGGATTGGGCATCGGCGCCCAGGAAAGTACCATCAACTTTGCGGTCAATAATCGGCAAGGTCCGATAACTGGCCAACTGCAGCTTTTCGGAAATCCGTTGGCCGCGATCCAGGAAGAGTTGCAAGAGTTATTGCAAGCACCACGGGGCTGCTTCGAGCAAGTTGTTTCCTCCGCCTACCCGAACGTGTTGAACCTGCGATTACTCCGCACCGACGCTACGTACGAGAACTATTACCTCAAGCATCGAGCGGAACGCTTCGTCAAGCAAGGCTACCAACGGTTGTCGCGCTTCGAAGCGCTGGGTGGTGGCTTTACGCTTTGGGGCTACGGTAGGCCGCGGCCCAGCCTGACGGCCTACGCCTTGATGCATCTAGCGGACCTGCGGGAAGCGGATCAAGAGTTAAAGCCAGGGATGATCAAGCGGTCGCGGCGCTTTCTGAGCGCCCACGTGGATACGACCGCCTTCGCGCCGAAACCCGACCAAGCCTACGCCCTCTTGGCGCTACTGCGGCACGGCGAGCCTGATTTAGTAGCCCTCCTAGATCGGCACCAAGCAGCGGCATTGGCCGGTGAGGGGCCGGCCTATTACCGATTACTTATGGCGCACGCGCTGTTGGAGGCAGGGCGTAAAGAAGCGGCGCGAACGCTGGTGCAAGCTTGGTTGCCAGTAGCCATGTCGGTAGAATCGGCAGCATACGACGCTCCCTTGAGTTTTAGCCACAGCTACGGCCGGATGCGGCAGATTGAACAGCTAGGGTGGTTCATCACGGCTTACCTCGAAGCCATTGGCTACGACCGCACCCTCGAAGCGGTTTACCTCCGGTTGAGCGAGTTGAAGGGACAGTGTCGCTACCTAAACACCCAAGCTACGGTGCAGTACCTCCGTGCCGTGCTGGCCTTGATTCCTCACCGCCCCGTTTCTACCGATGGCAACTGCGAAGTCCTGCTCAACGGCAAGGTAGTCTACCGCTTCTCCTTTGGCAAAAATGACGTAAGGCCCAGATCTTTCACCTACGACGCCGGTGTGGTGGAGGGCCAAAACGAGCTTCGCCTCCGCTTTCCGAATACGGAGCAGCCACCGCCCTTCAGCTGGCGCGGCCGCTGGCCACGAAAATTATTAGACAACGCCCCGGGCCTCCCTCTCCGACTGAGCAGTACCCCTCAGCAGCGAGAAGTGCAGCGGGGAGCCACCGTCCGTTGGAACATCGTAGTAGAGAATACGGCAGATTCTACCGTTTATTCTCCCATGGTGCAAATTGGCCTGCCGGGTAATACCGACTTGCTGGCCAAAGACCTGGACCCGCTCATCGACCGGGGCCTCATCGCTTATTACGAGCTGGAAGAACAGTACTTCAATCTCTATTTCAACGATTTTCCCGGCGGAGAGCGGCGGGAAATTCCGCTAGACTTGACTGCAGAAATTCCCGGGGTCTTCCGGGCACCGCCTAGTGTCGTTTATCCTTACTACAACCCCAACCGCCGTTACTGGATCGATGGCGCTACCCTCACCGTACACCCCTAGTTTCCATGAAATACCGCTACCCCATTTTGCTTTTTTGTCTGTTGCTCGGCACCTGCGGCCGCGCCCAACTTACTACCGCTCCAACGGCCCTTTACTGGCTTAGCGACCAGCTCCCGGAAGTCGGCCTCGCCTTCGGAGCCCCGGGGGGAGATTACGGCCCAACCCGCCTGGTCTTCGCCGAAGAAATTCTCCGCTGGCGCCCCGCAAAAGTAGCCGCCGCCTGGACGGGTTACGGGATCGACCAGCCCGGGCTCGGTGCCTTTACGCCCCACAAAAACCAGTACAGCTACCGAAACCGCTACCGCTTTTCCTTTGGCGGCGCCCCGGAGCAGCAGGCAGCACTCTTCAACTACCGTCCCCGTCAGGGGGCCTGGCGTGGCCTGCACCTACAGTACTATCGGGATGCCCGCCAGAAAGACACCGATGAGGATGGCCTAAACGACTTTCCGCAGCGCGAACGCTTCCTGGCCGAAAGCAGCTTTCAGTTTCCCATCGGAGAAAAATTTTCGAGTAGCCTGGGGGGGCATTTCCTGGCTGCAAACTTGAACCAGGATTTATTCACCGATCCTGAGCTACGTACGGGTAGCACCATCGATAAGCGCCTACAAGTACAGTACCGGGCAAGTCTTAATCTGGAAGAGTTTACGCCTTTCCTAAACGCGGATTTCCGTTGGGAAGACAGCAATCGCGACTACGCTAGCAATCGCAGAAGCACGGATGCTTCCTTCTTTACCCTACGTACGGGGGTAAACTATCGCGCTCAGGAGAAAGAAATCCGGGCGGCCCTTTACGCGGACTTCCGGCAGCAACGCGATGAACTTGCCTACCCCGACCTAAGCATCCTACGCCAAGAAGAGCTGTTCACCCTATCCAGTCACTTTCAGTATCCGCTGGCTCCATTCCTGCTGGAGTTCAACCAGCAATACCAGTCGAGCAACTTAGTAGCTAATCGGTATTTACCCAACGTAAAACTATCCGTATTCCCATTTGGCGAAGACTTTTGGTTCAGCGGCCTCCTTAACCGTGGGGGTGTATATCGCAACCCGCTTATCAGCGAAGCTTACTTAGCCTTTACGGAGCGAACTTATCAATTGGAGAACTTGCTGCCAGAAGATTTTTGGCGTTCAGGCTTCGACCTCGGTGGACAGTCGCGCGATGGTCGCCTCCAGTATACTTTACAAGCCTTACAGTATCGGTACCAGCGCTTTACTGCGGTCTCTTTCGCGAGGCAGGACAATCTGCTCATTGAACAGCGTGAGAACGTCCGTCGCCGTAATCTGCGGGCAGAAGTCAGTGGAATTATCCACATCGGCTACAACTACGATCATCGCCTTCACATTACCGCTAATTATCGTTTCAGCGAATTGAAAGTGCCGGATAATTATGGCTTACTGTTACCAGCTAGACATGCCTACTGGCTCCGGCTTCGGCATGAATTGGTCTTGGGCCAGGAAAATGATTGGTCCATCACCACCTCCTGCGGTTATCAGTGGCAAGAAGGGCTCGCGGCTATTGGGGAAGAGGACTCTTCCCTGCCCCAACGTGACCGTCTCGACGCCTCGCTCAGGGTAAAGTTTAAAGATTACTGGATCGGTTTTAGTGGAGAACAACTGTTGCGTAAAGAACCGCTTTTCGCCTACGGCTTCGATCCCAATACAGCAGGAAGTAGCCTGCCTTTGGGAAGTCCTTATGCGACCCTAATGGGGAGGACGTTTACGCTGGCTTTGGGAGCTAGTTTGGAGTGATAAGGGAGCTGGGAGCTGGGAGCTGGGAGCTGGGAGCTGGGAGCTGGGAGCTGGGAGCTGGGAGCTGGGAAATTTCTTGGTTCCTAACTGGATATGCAAATTTATTTGCGGGTGTTTT
>JBCDGT010000131.1:0-7405 GCA_038750915.1 Bacteroidota bacterium | reverse complement strand
GGAGTCTCAATTCCCTTGAAAAAGCAATCATTGTTGTTGCAAATATAGACTGTCTGTATAGGAATACGGAACAAGCAATATTGACGAAAGAGTGAAAAAAATAGACTTTCGGCGGTATTTGAACGACAAAAGGCAGTTTTAAGCTGCACTGAGGCGTAACGAGAAAGTGCCGGTTTTGTTGACAGCGGACAAATAATAAGGTGCCTTTCTACTCAAAAAGTGCCCAATTGATACGTCAAATCGTCCCCTGACTAGGCTGGTAGAAAGTATGGTAAGTCCCTTAAATGGTGGTAGAAGTATTGGGACTAGACAATTTGAAGACGCTAGCAAACAGAAAAACCTCTCGTATGCCGAGTTCCCGAAGCGGGTGGCTTCGTTGATCGGATACGAGAGGTCTAGATACTTGCTAATCCTCCTTGCTCAATGCTGGATCATATCGAGCAACTCGGGTTGTGCTATAGAGCTAAATTCAAGACTGGTTATTCAATGCCGGCTCGAACTTATTCTGCAAGAAGTCAGAAAGGAGCTACACTTGCAGAGCCTTCAGCGGGCTCGTTAAAGTCTAGTTCCTGGTCGGGTACGCCCCAGTAGCTGAGGTAGTTGTAATTAAAAGTAGCGTTGGTGTTGAGGTTACCTTCCGCGTCCAGGACTACGGCACCGGTACGGCCACCGCCTTCGCTAACGGGATCATTAACCCCCCAACGACGGGCGTCGTAGAAAGCTAGGCCACGCATGTACAAACCAATACGACGCTCTAAGCGAAGTTCCTCGTAAGCTTCCTCCATCGACAGGCCAGTGCCAGCAACAGCGGGAAGAGCTGCTTCTTGAGCGGTACGCACTTCATCAATGATGGCCAGACCTTCTTCAATCGAACCGGTCATAATCAACGCTTCAGCTTCCATAAGGGCCGCTTCCTCCCAGGTACCAGCAACCGCAAAATCATCGAGACTTGCGGTAAGAGTAGCGTAATCACCACCGTCATCGATGGGAACCAGTGCCCAGCGAGTTCCGTATTGAATCCCACGACCGGCGCGGTTTACTTGCACGTCAGCGCGCGTAATGAAGTTACGATCGAAGCGAGCGTCTCCTTCTTTGAAATCTTGCACCAGACGCTCGCTCGGGAAGTGCCAGACGGTAAGGATACGGTACGAAACAAAAATGCTTGTTCCAAAAGCCGCGTTTTCATCCGCCGTTCTCAGTTCCAGCTTGTTGTCTCCTGGCTGAAGACCTGCTGCCGCCAGGCTACGAACTTCCTCCCATTGAGCGGGCGTCATATCTTCTAATCTAGTGTTAGCCAGGATATTCCGTGCCTTTTGGGTATTGATCATACGGATGAATTCGTCCGGAGACAAAATGCCATCAGGCCGCATGTAATCGGGGATGGCGGCTGACAAGAAAGACTCGTAAGGCTCAAGATTGTCAATACGATTGAGGGCCTCAATCGCCGCGTCAAGCTGTGCGTTAGCTTCGGTAAGTAGCTCAGTGTTGCTTACGAAACTCGGATTGTTACCGCCGAACTCGTCGGTGATGATTCCGGCAGCGTACATGGAACCAACACGGCTGTAGGCGAATCCCTTCCAAAAGTGGGCATAAGCTTCTACGGTTGCGGTCTTAGTAGTTGCGTCACCGGCCAACTCTATGGTGCCACCAGCTAGCTTTTCTAGTAAAAGGTTACCAATGTTATTGAGGCTATACATCTCGCGCCATTCGTGTGAGAAGGCGTTTCCAGTACCTTGTGCGCGGTCATTGAAGAGCTGGAGTTGCTCCCCTTGAGTTCCACCTTGGGGAGGAGTTACCACCGTACCATCATCAAGGGTAATACTCGTAGGTTGATTCGCCCACCGAAATCCCCAGTTACCCCAGGGAATGTACATCGCGTCCCCCATTACCTCATGGTAAGCATGGACAATCCAGGGATACCATCCAGTTCCGAAGGTGTTGTAAATACCAAGCATGGAACGCTGCAAACCTTCTTCGGTATCGAGCACGTCCAGGGTAGGATCATTAGGGTTCACTACCTCAAGATCATCATCGCATGCGAGGAATCCGACCAAGAGGGTTAAAAAAAGAAGTTTTTTAAATATTACTTTCATTTCTAAGAATTGAAATGGTTTTAAAGTTGATTGATTTGACTCTCTGTGCTCGGACTAAAATCCAACGTTTAAACCGACCTGATAGATGCGACTATTTGGGAAGGCGTATTCGTCAAGACCAATTTGCTCTGGATTGTTAAAGCTAGAGGCCGCTTCTGGGTCAAACCCAGTATAGTCGGTAATGGTGAAGAGGTTGAAACCAGATAGCTCAAGCTGTAGACGGCTTACTCCAGGAATGTCAATCAGCTTAGCCAAATCCACCGAAGCGTTCGCGTTACGTAAACGTAAGAAAGAACCATCTTCGACGAATGCGGAGTTAGGTAGGTTCGTTGAGTAAATACTTGTGTAGTAGGCTAGGAAGGCCGCAGTTTCACCACCGATAGTGACGGGGTCATCTACGTCTGCGTGAAGATTGTCCCGGTAACCCCATTGACGAGTTTGGCTGTACACGTCAAACCCTTGTACCCAATCTAACTGGAAGCCAACGCGGAAAGCTTTGCCAATGGTAAAGTCTTGGATGAAAGACATATTGAAGTCAGGAAGGCCGCTACCGATCTCCACAACATCGCTGGACTGAACCACTTGCCGGGTCGCTGAATTCACCACAAATCCAGTCTCGGGTACGATCTCGAAGTCGCCGGCGTCAGCTTCTGGTATGTAGCGGTTACCATCAGCGTCTGTCTCGTCAATCGCCGTCAATACACGGTTACCACGGAAGGTTCCCAGCTGCGTTCCCGGGGCAAGCAAGAAGTGAGCCCCGACGGGAATATCAACACCATTGGAAATGTCGGCAAGTGTCGTTTGTTGGCGCGAGAAGTTTACCGTCGTGTTCCAGCTAAAGTCAGGTTGGTCAACTACGGTAGCTTGGATGGACGCTTGGATACCATTAGATTCGAGCGTGATCGCGTTATCAAGCAGAGAATTCGCACCCGTAGTTGGGGCTACGCCGATCGCACGAATTACGTCTTCGCTCGTCCGGTCCCAGTAGGTGAAACTGAGGTTGATGTAAGGGAAGATGCCCTCGTTACGACCTCCTGGAGTAATGGAAGCATCGAAGCCAAATTCAAGTTCTTTGGACACCTGTACATCTAGCAGCGGGTTGGTCTGGGCCGCCTGGGGAGCCAGGAAACTACCCGAACCAATCTGACCAGCATCGAGCGTTCTAATCCGGGCGAAAGCACCGGGCTGAACACCAGCCTCACCGTAAGCGGCACGGACTTTAACTTCGGGAAAAGAATTCTTAGCACCTTCCCAAAAGGCAAACTCGGAAAGACGGAAGTAAACATCACCGCGGGGGAAAACGAAGGCGTCAGACCCCTGGCCAAAAGCAGAAGAGTAATCGGCACGGACACCAGCTGAAATTCCAATCTTACCTTGGTACTCGAACTTTTGGTTGATCAAACCACCGTAGGTTACGAAGGTTGATTCCGTCTGCGTAATATTTGGTTGAGTAGTTTGTCGCAAGTTAACCGGCTCCCAAGAAGGCAGACCGGTACCCTGTGCCTGCACAAAGTTGAAGTCTCGTTTACGCCAGTCAAAAGCAATTTGCGTATTTGAAAGAATACCGTCATTATCCCCGAAAGTCAAGAATGCACTAGCAATACTATTCTGTAAGGTTCCTTCGCGGAAACGTTCTTGGATCCGTCCGACGATGGGATCAAGACCGGTCTGACCCGTCGCCAAAACGAGAGCTTCGTGGTTCGGAATAAACTCGGAATAATCGTCACGGTAGTAATCGATACCGTACTTGTAATCCAAGGTCAAGAAGTCCGTCGGAGAGTAGTTTAGGTTGATATTCGGCAGAATCCGATTGAGGCGAGCTTCGCGCAGGCGATTGGTTTCCGTCCAGATTGGATTGATACTTGGGTCATTGGCCGGGTTAATGATTAGATTCCCGTCGGCATCCCGGTTGTTGAAGTTGATCCAGGGAAAGGTAGTGGCCACCGTCCCTAATGCACTGGTAGTGTTGTCAGCACCGGTGATCGCACCCGCGGTGTTACTCGCACGAATCAAGCTTAAGCCAACGTTGACGTCGACTTCATTGAAAATTTGAAATCCAAGGCGAGTACCAAAGTTGATTCGGTTATTGCGACCACGAATAGCAGACTCTTGGTGGTTATAAGTTCCCGTGACGGAATAAGTCAGGGCCTCACTACCACCGGAGATGGTTAAACTGGAGCGAGAGTTGAGTACGTCTTCTTGGAAAACATCGTCCAATAAGTTAAACGTTTCTTCAACGAACTCATTATCGGTAACACCCGTTGCCAATGGTTCAAGGACCGGAGCTGACCACACGCCGAATTCGTTCGGAGCAATGGGGCCGTCGCCACTCAAAATGCGACCGTTTGCATCCGTTTGATAGGCATGCTGTTCGGCGTAGCCAAAGTCGCCAAAGATGGGATTACCAACACCGACTGTGGTGTTCAAAGAGACGCGAGCTTTACCCGGGCGTCCTTTTTTTGTGAAAATCTGGATAACTCCGTTTGCACCCTGAGCACCGTAGATAGTAGCGGCAGCGGCACCCTGAACGACCTCGATACGTTCTACGTTGTTAAAATCGATGTCGGCAAGGCGGCTGGTAGCCGTACCACCTCCACCGTTGAAGTTGTTATCAGTACTTACTTGGATCCCATCGATCATGATCATCGGCGTAGTACCTCCCAAGGAATTTATACCCCGCAGGATAATGTTGGCCTGCTGCCCTGGCTGACCGGAGGTTTGCTGAATGTAAGCGCCGGGGATTTTACCTACCAGGGCCTGGTCGACACTACCGGAACTTACCTGCGGTAACTCATCCGCACCAATGGCTTCTACACTGATAGCGGTACGCCGCGTATCGGTGGCGACACCAGTACCCGTAACGACTACTTCTCCCAGGATGGCGGAGCTCTCCTCCAGGGTGATGGTGTAAGTAGTTTTACCAGCAGTAAGGGGCACCTCTTGCGGAGTAAAGCCGGTGTAGGTGACCACAAGCACTTCAGCATTGGCGGGTACGACCAAACTAAAATTACCATCAATGTCAGTGACCGTCCCTGAAGTAGTTCCTTTAATCAAAATGGAAGCTCCGATTAAGGATTCACCGGTTTCGTCCGAAACGGAGCCGGAAATTGTCTGGGCCTGCACCGCAGTCGCAGTGAGACCGCTGAGCATTAACACCCAGCATAATAACTTGAATTTATGCATACTAGTTAAATGGTTAGATTGTTGATATACGAATATGGCTAAGGGAGTGACTCCCTTCAGTTGAAAATTATTACCATCGTGGACATAGCCTGGCACCGCTTGGTGGTGAGGCAAGCATTATAGACGGAAATAGAAAAATTTTAGATGTATAGCCCTAATTAAACGACAAGCGCTGTTTTTTAGCTGCCTAGTCATTAATGGATTAGGGGTGGTTTTGTAAGCTTGCCGACATATGTCTAGGGCAGGATATATCAGTCGATAGCCACACGACTACTTCTCTATTTAATCAGCTATATACTCCTAAAGAGTTTCACGGCTATTCCAACAATCTTCTTTGCTTAATCCTCCTTTTCGAGCGGCTAAGACGCCGTACTTAATATCGTCAATGCCGCCCACGGCGTGGGCATCGGGATTGATACTAATTTTCACGCCTTTTGCCACAGCGTAGGGAATCCATTGCCAATCAAGATCAAGGCGGTAGGGGTTGGCGTTGAGTTCAATCGCTACATCATGTTCGGCACAGGCATCGATGATGCGTTTATGGTTAATGGGATAGCCCGCCCTGCTCAGTAAAAGCCGACCAGTAGGATGGCCCAGAATAGTCGTGTAAGGATTGGCGATGGCGGTCAGCAGGCGTTGCGTGGCTTTCTCCTCTTCCATGTTCAACTGGCTATGGATGCTGGCAATTACTAAATCGAATCTAGCTAGGAGCTCGTCCGGATAGTCAAGGCTACCGTCGGTAAGGATGTCACTTTCGATTGATTTGTAAATGCGGAAAGGCGCCAACTCCTCGTTTAAGGTATCAATTTCCGCCCATTGCTCTTTTACTCGCTCGGGTTTCAGGCCATTAGCGTAGACGGCCGTCTGGCTATGGTCAGAAATCACGAGGTAGGCATAGCCACGGTCGCGGGCGGCTTCGGCCATTTGTCGTAAGCTGTGAATCCCATCGGAATAAGTAGAATGGGAATGGACCACCCCCCGGATGTCTGCCATTTCTACCAGTTCTGGGAGTTCGTTCTTGCTCGCAAGGTTCAGGAAGTGATCTCCTTCCCGCAGTTCGGGCTCGAGATACGGAAGGGTAGCTTTTTCGAAAATGGCTGCTTCATTAGCTAAGCCGGTAAAATCAAGTCCAGGGTGCTTTGCGACAAAAGCCTGGAGAAAATCGTCCGCTCCCGTATACCGAAACTGTTTAGAACCAAAATTGGCTTGGGTACAGTGGTGGAAGACGATGGGAAAGCCGTCTAAGGTCGCCTTGGTAGTTTCCGCCTGGACATCCACATTTTCGAGGCCACTGATTTTGGGCGCGGCCGCGGGTGCAAGCGTGGTTATTATCGCAATATGGGATAGGGTAGTGCAGGCACGCCGGAGGGCGCCGGTCCGTTCAAACCTTTCTCTCGGAAACTGCTCTTGCAAACGCTCTAATAAAGGAGTGGATACTGCATCAAGGGTGCGGAAATGAAACTGCCCCTGACTTTTCTGGTGAAATTCAAGTTTTTCGCGTAAGTCTTCCTGGGTTTTGGCCCCGAAGCCCTTCAGCTCTACCAAACGGTTTTCGTTGATGGCGTATAGCAGCTGGCCCACTGTAGTAACGCCTAGGCCTTCCCATACAGCTTTAACCTTTTTAGCCCCAAAGCCACGAATGCGGAGCATTTCCTGAACGCCAACAGGTGTTTTTTCGCGCCATTTGTTGAGGGTCGCCATTTCTCCGGTCGTGGCTAGCTCGTGAATTTTAGCAGCAATGGCCTTGCCCACTCCGTCAAGTCCTTGTAGCTCGGTAGCCGACATACGCACTAAAGGGAGATCGCTTTTCCGCAGGAATTGATATGCCTTAGTGTAAGAACGAATCTTGAAGGGATTGTCCTGGTGTAATTCCATCAGCTTAGCCAGTTCGCTGAAGTGGCGGGCTATTTCAGGATTGGTCAAGAGTTTGGTATTTAAGTTGGTTGGTCGAGATCAAAAACCAAAGGTAAGTTACTACTCGGCGAACCGAAGAAAAGGCACACCAACACAAGGGTAACATTAATTGGAGGAATAACAAAATTTAAAAATAAAATGTTTTAAAATTAAAATATTTCCTACCTTTGTTGGTGTTGTGTAAGGCGATACATTCAAAACAAACCATGAAAACG
>JBCDGT010000130.1:0-7420 GCA_038750915.1 Bacteroidota bacterium | reverse complement strand
CTCATCACTAGCGTTTGCCAACTCATCACCTGCTTCCTTAGCCGCTTCCGTTGCTTTGGAGGCTTGATGCTTAGCGACGGATTTAGCGCCGAAGAATACCTTCTTAAGGTCATTGAGAATGGACATTTCTACTTTCGTTTTAGGCCTCCAATGTAGGGAATAACCAAAGATTCAAAAAGCTTTTTCGACGAATGCGTGATTCTCATGCCTCTTCCGGGAAGTAATTACCTTCATTTGGGCGCGGCCGCAGGTGCAATATTAAGAATTAGGAGCTGGGAACTAGACGTACTCCGTGCTGCTAGGAAGCCAAAAGCCAGTTCCCAATTCCTTAGAAAGCTGACTCTACCCTCCGCAAGAAGGTCTGAGCAGTACCCGGGCTTACCGGCAGAATCTCGTAGGTTTCTCCATCGGGCATCTTTTGGATCAGGTCTTTAGGCTTCATCGTTTCCAGCTCGTTCATGAACTGGGTGTTGTTGGATACTACGTTGAGGATACCATCCTTAAAGCCAAAGAAGTAGTACAGTTCGCTGGGTGATTTTATGTAGAGGTAAAGACGATCATCACCACCCGTCGGCATTTTTATTTCGGCGCGCACCTCCAACATCTTACTGATGGGGTTGCCTTTAATGCTGGCCAAGCCTGATAGTTTATCCGTGGTAACGAAGGATTGGTAGTCGCTTGACCACTGCAGGTTCAGCTGGCTAAAAAGGAAAGTATGCTCATTTATTTTCTTGGGCACGCTAAAAACTCCTGCAGCAAGACTGGCTGTAGCGTTTTCCTTCTCCTTACCGTTAGGGAACAGGGTCTCGAGGCCAGCTTGGTAGAAGTTTTTATCCGTCACCAAATTAAGACCTGGCGCACCGTAGGCGCCGGAGATAAGGTCCGTAGCCATCATATTTACCAACTTATCGGGTAGAATTAGGTCAATCGCCGCCATGGCCTTCACCTTCACGTCTGGGTAGGCCTCGGCAATCGAGACATCAATGGTCAGTTGAGCCGAAGTGTCTGCAGTAGTAGTATCTACCTTTGGTTTCACTTCCTCCTCCAATAAAAACATACTTGGTGGATCATCTTTCTTGTCTTCTTCCTCCTCCGTAGCCACTTCTGGTTCTAGTTCAGGTTCTGGAGGTCGCCGACTGGTCGTAGGCATATCCATAGCAATCGTACCGTAGGATTTCATCTTGAGGTACTTCAACCGACCACCAAGGCCCAAGGTACCGCTTCCGGTGATGGTTCCCGCTCCATTATCGAACTCCATCAGGTTGCCGACCACTACCGTGTCCGGGTTGAAGATGCGTACGCTATCGCCGAACAAGAATACATCGCGGCTCTCATCGTAAGTAAACAGTTTATTACAATTAAGAATAGGATGATCCTTCCGAAAATCAAGGCTTTGAACCATACTAGGGTAGATGACCCGGTTGGGCTTACTGAGATAGAAGCCCGTGAATAGTGGGAGGCCATCACGATCTTTCGGTTCTTCTACTCGTAGCGTCAGGTTTTTCTTATCCCCTTCAGAGCGCACGGTAAACCACTGTGCAGAAGGCAACTTTTCTGCATCGATCTTGGCGTAGCCTTCGAACAACAAGGTCTTACTACCTGCATCCAAGTTAATACTGCCATAAAAACGCGTTTTATCGTCAACGAAGAACTCGGTGCCATCCGTTACTTCCCCAGCCGCGCGGGTAGCGGTAGCTTTCTTATTCCTGTTTCCTTTACCTATGCGAGTACCTACAATATCTTGGAACTCTACTTCTTGTTCGTGTGGCCCCACGTTATATTCGTAGAAACCTGATGCCCGATATTCCTTGCGTCCCAATAATTGAACGGTTGCCCGATTAATAATGTGATACTCGTTAATGGTATCCGCCACGATCTTGGCATCGGTAAGCTCCGTGATCTTCGCCCCTGGCTCTACCTGTATTTTTCCGTCTCCAGGAATGATCTTCGCGTCCGCGCTAAGGATGAAGGGTACTCCTTCAACATTCAACATACTAGTGTTAATGTCATAAGTGGCGGCTGTCCCCGTAAAAGTCAGCTCATCCTGATCGGGGTGAATACTCGTGAAGCGATCTTTCCCAATCTCGGCCTGGAAGGTAATATTTCCCCCAGCCATATCCCAATCAAAGCGGTCAATACTGGTCTTAAATTGGTTATAAGGCAGAGTAGTAGAAAGGTCCGTTGAGTTATTTTCAAAGGAGGCTACCTGGGTCTCAAAATCTACGTCAGCCTTTACATTAGTGGTTCTCAGAGCTAAGCGATCATCTCCAGCAAGGCTTTTGATGGATACGCTAGCTGTATCGGCACTAGCCCCAAATAAAGAGAAGTCCATATCCTTACTGGACATATCCGCAGCAGCCCACCCCAGCGTACCGTTTCCTTTCAGGGCCTCAGGGGTTAGCACTAAGCCACCGTCGAAGCTGTGTTCTCCGGCCTTAAACAATTCAAAAGGGGCATTTTCTACTGAGTTAACCACCAATGAGTCGGCGTAGGGCTTATACTCGATATTGACCTCAGCACCCCTCGTTTGGGGCACCACCCTGCCGTCGGAGGTAGATTCTTCCAGGCTAAAACTCTTAGCACTTCCCGTAGTTTTATCCAACTGGAACATCAGGTCTTCGCTGTCAATATTGGCTTCTAGGTAACTCAATCTTCCACTTCCCTCGAGGCCTTGATTGCTTAGCTTTACTTCTCCTTCGTAGCGGCCTAAATCTCCGTATGCGCCTTGGCCCCCTTCGTCCGTTTCGGTGATAAAACCCAGGCTGCCATCTTCTTGAATGGTAAGGGTCTCTTCCATATCCGGGAAAATGCCACCGCTAAAGAGCTTACCATCCAGTTCAATCTCGGAGGACAGCAGGCTGTCCATGCCGTTTAGACTAAAAGGTTCCAGTTCAAAATAAAAGCTGTCCCGGTGGTAATTGGCAAGGGTATCCCCCCGATCATAAAAGATGTAGCTGGTTTCTTTACTCTGCAGCGAAGGGAAATAAGAAATGTCTTCGGTCCCACTTTTATTCTGCGGTGCATCGATTAGCAAATAGCCGCTTAGATGCTCGATCCGACTGCCGGTACTTTCGCGCTTCATCCCCTCCCCAATAAAATCATCAATCGGGAAGAACAAATCGAGATAACGCACCGAATCTAGCTCGATGTAATAAGGTTTGTATTTGAAATGAAAGTCTTTACCAGAAAAGACCATTCCCCCGGCATAAACATCCCCGGAAAAGTCAAAGTCTCGGTCTCCCTTGATGAATACCTGAGAATTGAGGGGCTTGATGGCAATTTGTTTTTGCCGGTTAAACTCAATGGGCTGTACGGCATCGAGGAGAATCTCTCCCGTACTGAGGTCCATGATGGCATTCGTTTCCTTGGTTTTACTGACCAAGCGCAATTTGTCGTAGTCTTTTTCTTCCCGGCTAGACTGCACGTAATGACTTACTTTATCCAATAGTAACACCTCTTCCTCCTCAGTGTCGTAAAGTAAGAATCCACGCGTCTGGAGGTCAAAGAGTAAAGGGCGGAGGTTGTCTACGGTAAAGCGGGGGTTAAATTTCTTTGCGAGTAAGTTCGCGTCAATCAGATCGTTACCTCCATCCGGACCATTGCGGAAGGCGTAAATGATATCCAATGGATTGGTTTGGGCAATATCTTGGATGAAGCTGTACTCGCGGGAACTATACAAATCCTTACTCTCGAAGATTACGTCCGCTTTTTCCTGAAAAGAGACGGTCTTAATGCCTACCACGGCACTATCCTTTTCCAGGTAAATGTCAATTTTATCAGCGTAAATATTGAGATTATTCAAACTGTGGCTGAAAGGGCTTTGGTCCGCACTAGAAGCCGTTCTCGTCAGAGCAACCCTTCGTTCCAGGATATCGACCTGCATAGTAACACTGGGGTGATACAAACTATCTTCGCCAGTATAAATAGTGGTCTCCACCCCCTGTCCCCCGAGGCGTTCCCCCTGTTTCATCGTAAAGCGGTCAGCTCGGCCCTGTACTTTACGGGTACCATCTGTGTCATCAATTGCTAGATTCACTTTTGCCTTGCGCCCCTTTACGCCGATGGCGTAAACGGTACTTCCCCTTATTTCAAAGTTACCAAAGAGGTTAATACCCTCCCCTACGTTATCGATTTCCACAAAACCATCATCGGAGAGAAACTGTGGGTATTCCGCCGTAGAGCGGGCTCCACCGGGCAATACTTTATCCTTGAAAATACCGGTAAGAATCTCATCTTCGAAGTATTCAGGATACTGAAAGTGGGCAGAATCTGCAGTGTATATCATCCGGCGTATATCGAATTCATACCGTACTAGAACGGCAAACACTTCGTCGGAAAGGCCCTGTCGTTGCCAGTCCGTACGGCCGCCGTGCCCTACTACTTTATTATCCGCCAAGTTGACTAACAAAGCCGTTTTTTCAATGCTCGGTGTGTCCTTGTCGCCAATAGCAACTAATTGCTGTACCGTATCAACTCGTAGCTTGATCCCTTCATCAAAAACGAAGTGCGGTGCGCCTCCTATGACAAACCAACCCGAGGTAGGGTCGTCGGATTTACCAAGCTTACCCAGCTCAAAATACCGATTGGCAGCATCAAGGGTAGTGATGATGGCCCCTGCACGAGCCTTCGGGGATTTGAGGTACTGATCGAAGGCATCGTGAAATTCATCGAACACTGGATTTTCTTCTCCTTCCGCTCCCGTCAGGTACTTCATTAAATCCAGGTAAGCCGCGAAGCCCGAACTCGCACTGATCCTGCGTTCCGCCAGCGCCACCGAGGTAGCGGCGATGCGTCGCTGTTGTTCTTCAGAAAAACCGCCGCCGTAGAAGTAGCCGGTAAAGTTAGCGTGGGCCTCCTTCGCGGTCTTATTCCCTGAATCATTCATAAAATCCGAAAGGGCATCGGAAAACTCCGTTAGATCACCGGTTGGATCAATACTTGTAAGGCCTTGGCCACTAAGCATGGCAACGAAAAGAAGACAGAAGAATAACAGCTGACTACGCATGCAGACATTTTAAGGGCGGGTAAAAACGAAAGCGCGCCAGTCCGACCGACTACGAGTCGCCTGGTGCAAAAAACCGGTATCGGTAAGGCTAGCTACTAGTAATTCCTCGTCTTGAGCAAGTATTCCGCTAAAGAGTATTGTGCCTCCCAACCGTAACCGATCGTACAACGATTCGGCGGTAGCTAAAATTACATTTCTGTTGATGTTTGCGAGGATAAGATCGTAGGCGACCCCTAACGGAACGTCTTTTAATTCTCCATGAATTACTTGGTTCAGGGTCACCCCGTTGCGCGCAGCATTTTCCTGGGTGTTTTCCGCCGACCAAGCCTCGATATCCACCGCATCTACTGGTCCCGCCCCAAGTTGTTTCGCCAAAATAGCCAAGACCCCCGTTCCCGAACCGTAGTCCAACACCTTTACCCCACTCAAGGAGTGCTCCAAAAGCAACTCACACATCATATGGGTAGTAGCGTGATGTCCGGTACCGAAGGCCATTTTGGGCGTTATGATCAGTTCGCGCTCTACGGTGGGGTCCGGGTCATGAAAGTCAGCACGAATCCGGAGACGGCTACCGATATTGATGGGCGTAAATTGACGCTCCCACTCCTCGTTCCAGTTTTTGTCTTCCAAAGCTTCACTACTGAAAGTGAAGGCAAACTGTTCCTTCAGTTCATTCAGTACTTTCAGCCAAGTAGCGTGTTCTTCTGCTACCCCAAAAGCCAACAAGCCAACTTCGGTTTCCTGGAAAGAATCAAAGCCCGCTTCACTCAGAAAAGCCAAAAGAATGGGCGTCAGGTCTTCGGTATGCACCAACTTATACTGGTTGAACTTCATTGTTTATCTCGTTTGCCGCAAATGTAGGAGTTTGGAGGCTAGGGGGCTAGGAACTGGGAACAAGACGGCCTTCGGCCTCCTTGGAGTACGCAGTGCGCCCAGTTTCTAGTTCCCAGCTCCTAGTTCCTAATATTGCACCTGCGGCCGCGCCCAAAATTGTAAATGCTAAAACATCCACATGAAAGTTCAAGTCTATTATATCGGGAAAACTTCGGAAAGTTATCTGCGGGAAGGGACGGCTATTTACACTAAGCGCCTGAAGCATTACTTACCAATCGACTTTGAGATCATTCCAGACGTCAAGGGAGCTGGAAAATTGCGCCCAGACCAACTCAAAGAGAAGGAAGGGGAATTGGTACTAGCCAGATTGAAAAACGACGACGGTTTAATCCTACTTGATGAGGGCGGTCGACAGTTTAGCAGCGTAGCGTTTGCCAACTGGCTGGACCGCCAGTTACAACTTCCCTACCGACGTTTGGTCTTTTTGGTGGGTGGTGCTTTCGGCTTTTCTCCAGCACTTTATGCCCGCGCTAATGGAAAACTGAGTCTGAGTCAAATGACCTTTAGTCACCAGATGGTTCGCCTATTTCTTGCGGAACAATTGTACCGGGGCATGAGTATTCTAAGGGGCGAAAAATACCATAACGCATAGTACCTTATCTTGGCGGCACAACCGGAGCCCTATCCGCCATCCCTATGGCCTGAATTACTCCGTAGAAAAGAGCTTTATCCCGAAAACACGTCTACAACAATGAAGTATTTGTTTATTGCCGGGCTCAGTCTGGCCCTGGGCGGTCTGCTGTCCGCACAGAACACCTACCACCGGCTTACCTCCCTTAACAAATCAGAAGGCTGGTTACGCAGCAGTAGCGCCGCGATGGTAGTAGAGCCAGGATCACCCCTCCTTATCTATCAATACGGAGGAGCTTTGATTAACCTTTCCGGCGATAACATTGGACAGGTTTCCGATCTAAGAGGAACTGGCCATTATGATCTAAACCGAGTAGTTCGAACGGGCGACGATACCATCTTTCTGGCCTTCCCGGTTAAGCACACCTACCAGTTACAGCAGACTCAGCTAGTGGTGGCCCCTGCGGGTAGTGTACAAAACATTGATACAGAACGGTCTGCTACCAACTATAATGGGGCTACGGGCGGTATTCTTTTCTTAGCGGCAAGCTCAGAACTTTCCATCAGTGCTCCCTTGTTGGCCGCCGGTGCGGGTTTTCGCGGCGGTGCCGGACGACAGGCAAATAGTGATTGCAACCGGTTTACTGCCGCCAATAACGAAACTTACTCACTGACCAATTGGCGAGGAGCCCCACGGGGAGAAGGGGTCAGTCCATTGCCTTCCGGACAGGAATCCGGCCGAGCACCAGTAGCGAATGGCGGCGGCGGCGGCAACGACCATAATTCCGGGGGCGGTGGTGGTGCTAATGTAGCCGCTGGCGGTGGTGGTGCCGGCAACATCGTGCGTGGGCTCTTGAACAACTCCTGCCGGGGAAACTTTCCCGGTCGTCCCGGTAGAGGCTTGCTGGTCGATGATGAGCGCCTTTATTTCGGCGGCGGCGGTGGAGCCGG
>JBCDGT010000129.1:0-7422 GCA_038750915.1 Bacteroidota bacterium | reverse complement strand
GCCGATGCCACCAATCTTACTTCCGGGGATAACCGCAACGATGAGGTAATCGCTACCGCGAAGGGATTTACTCCCGCAACTGTTGCACTAGCGATGACTGTCACCGATCCTCTGAGTGAAGAAAACGATATTCTGACTTTCGAGTTAGCGGACGAAACTGGAGCTGCGACCATTGATGCCACGGCACATACGGTAACAGCCGAGGTGACTAACGGTACTAACCTAATGACCCTCGCTCCTATCATTACGGTTTCTCCTGACGCTACTATTAGCCCCCTTAGTGAGGCGGTGGTAGACTTTACTAACCCCGTTGACTATACGGTAACGGCCGAAGACGGCACCGAACAAATATGGACAGTAACGGTAACGGAAGAGTCGCTACTAAGCAATGACAACGATATTGTCACCTTCAGCTTTTCGGAAGAAACGGGCCCCGCTACCATTGATAATGGTACTCATACCGTAGCCATCGAAGTGGACTTCGAAACGGATTTGACCAGCCTAAGCCCAACGATTACGGTTTCTGCTCTGGCGGGCATCAGCCCAGCAACTGGAGTAGCACAAGACTTTTCCAGCTCCGTCGATTATACCGTTACGGCCGAAGATGGTACCTCGCAAGTTTGGACGGTAACGGTCACCGAAGCTCCTGGTTGTAGCCCGGTTAGCCTCCTAGCGTGTGCGGATATTCCCGTCACCCTACCCGTAGACTTCCAGTTCACGGGAACGGAAGGTGGACTTTTTGATGGCGCTGATAACGAGCTTGGTTTCACCATGGTAGATAACCACAGTGAAGCTCGGATGCCGGAAGATGGTCCCCCAACTTATCCCGGAGTAAATGGCTACGAACCTTCACAACTGGAAATTGCTGGTGGCAACCTAACCATCACCGCAAATCGCGGGATTGCGTTCAGAAAGCCAGGTGGTAGCACGAACAATAACAACCAGGTGAATACTTTAGGGGTAGGCCTGCAAAACATTGCTACCCCGATCATTATAGAAACTAAGTTACTCGGTATATCAACCGGCCCTAGTGCGGCACAGGCGGGCCTTTGGTTTGGTATCGACGAAGATAATTTTGTCAAGCTTGACGTTAACAACAACAACGTTGAATTGCGGGTAGAAGAAGGTGGCTTAAGTGGTAATGGCAACCCTGGTGTCTCACAAATTCAAGAGAATGGTGCTGGGGTAGTAGGACAAGATGTAACCCTACGCCTAGTCATCGATCCTAACACGAACGATATTAAGGCCTACTACAAAATAGGTATGGCCGAGGATTTCGAAGAATTAGCCGGCGCTGGAGCTATGGCGCTGCCCGCTGTCTTCCTAACTGGGCGGACCTTAGGCAGCGAGGATCCCATGTCTTTTGCCGGAGTGTTCGCCTCCTATCGCAACGGCTCCACTTTCGATGCCGAGTTAGACTACTTCACAGTAAGAGAAGCCAGTGATGCCACTGATATTATCACCTTCTCACTGTCCGAAGAAACCGGAGGCGCGGTCGTAGATGCCGGCAATCATACGGTGGCTATTGAAGTGGCTAACGGTACGGATCTTAGCGATCTTACCCCGACCATCGCCATTTCCGAAGGTGCTACCATCAGCCCCGCCAGCAATGTAGCGGGGAACTTTAGCGCTCCAGTAACTTATTCCGTCACCGCCGAAGATGGTACGACGCAGCAAGACTGGACGGTTACGGTCACCGAAGCGCCAAGTAATGCAACGGATATCCTCACCTTCACCTTGCCCCAGCAAACGATGGACGCCAATATTGATACGGATGGTCATTTCATAGTGTTAGAAGTCCCATTTGGTACGGAATTAGCTGGCTTAGCGCCCGCAATTACCGTTTCTGACGGCGCCACGATCAACCCAGAAAGTGAAACGGCACTGGATTTCAATAGTCTGGTTTCTTACACCGTTTTCGCGGAAGATGGCGTAACTCAACAAGAATGGCAGGTTAGGGTCGAGGCGGCCCAGAACGATGCTACGGACATTGAAAGCTTTATGATCGATGGTCAGACTGGGCCTGCTACCATTAACACGGATAACCATACGGTGGAGATCGAAGTCTTGTTTGGTGAGGACGTTACAGATAAGTTTACGACCATCACAGTCTCCGATGGTGCTATGATTTCCCCAGGCAGTGGAGTAAATGTAGACTTCACTACTCCGGTAACCTACACTGTTACCGCTGAAAACGGCAACGATGTACAGCAATGGACCGTTACCGTAACGGAAGGACCAAGCCCTTTAGCGGATATTACATCCTTCAGTTTCGCAGAACAAACTGGACCAGCTACCATCAATGAGGCCGCTAAAACGGTCGCTATCGAGGTAGCTAATGGAACGGACCTGACCAGTCTGATCCCGACGATTATGCTTTCTGACAATGCGACTATTAGTCCACTTTCTGGCGAAGCCCAAGACTTTAGTGCTCCGTTCATTTACCTGGTGACCGCCGAAGATGGTGTTTCCATTCTGGCCTGGACTGTGACGGTAACGGAAGCGCCCAGCGACGCAACGGATATCGAAACCTTTACCCTTAATGAAGCAACGGGACCGGCCACCATTAATACGACCGCCCATACGGTAGCCATAGAAGTAACTAATGGAACTGACGTAATGGACCTTAGCCCTACAATAATGGTGTCTGAAGGCGCAACGATTAGTCCCATAAGTGGAGCATCACAAGACTTTTCCACCCCCTTCACCTACACGGTTACCGCCGAAGATGGAACAACGCAGCAAGACTGGGAAGTAACGGTAATAGAGGCTTCAAGCACGGCAACGGATATTCTGAACTTTACCCTGAACGAAGAAACAGGAGCTGCAGCGATAAACAGTAATGATCATACGGTGACTATTGAAGTTGCAAATGGTACGGTGCTTACAGCGCTTTCACCAACGATCACGGTTTCTACCGGCGCAACCATCAGTCCGGAGAGTGAGACAGCGCAAGACTTTAGCACTCCTTTCACTTATACCGTGACGGCGGAAGACGGTACGACCCAGCAAGATTGGGAAGTCACCGTGACGGAAGCCCCCAGCGATGCGAACGACATTGTTGCTTTCGTTCTTAACGAAGCTACGGGTGCTGCTACCATTAACGACGTAGATCATACGGTCAGCGTCGAAGTGGCCAACGGTACCGTGCTGACTAGTCTGGTACCCACCATTACTATTTCTGATAATGCGGGTATCAGCCCCCTGGGTGGAGTAGCCCAAGACTTCAGTGCTCCTTTTGACTACACCGTCACTTCGGAAAGCGGCATCCCCCAAGTATGGACGGTTACCGTCACGGAAGCGCCCAGCGATGCTACCGACATTATTGCTTTTGTACTTAACGAAGCGACTGGTGCCGCAACAATAAATGATGTAGATCATACCGTAAGCATCGAAGTTGCTAATGGTACCAATGTTACTACCTTGGTCCCCAACATTACGGTGTCTGAAGGGGCTACCATCGATCCCACTAGTGGAACTTCAACTAACTTCACTAATCCGGTTACCTATACGGTTACCGCCGAGGACGGTAGCACCGAACAGGAATGGGTAGTAACGGTAACGGAAGCTCCAATGCTGAGTAGTGAGAATGATATTCTTTCTTTCTCTTTAGCGGAAGTAACCAGTACCGCAACAATTGATGACATTAACCACACGGTTGCTCTGGAAGTACCGAATGGTACAGACTTAACTTCCTTAACGCCCATTATCTCCGTATCCCCCGACGCCATCATTAGCCCTCAAAGCGGTACTACCTTAAACTTCACGAACAGTGTTGCCTTTAACGTAATGGCACAAGATGGAACTGAGCAGACCTGGTCAATAACCATCCTTGAAGAAGCCCTGCCTTGGGAAGTACACATCAACTTCCAGGACGAAGTCGTTACTGCCCCGACGGGTTACCTGGGTGACTTCGGTGAAGAGTTTGGTGCACCCACTAGTGTAGCCAACGTAAATGGGACGGATTACAGCTACGGTTGGAAGCGAATGAGCGATGATACGCCCTGGGATATTTCGATCAATAACCCTAATGATAACAATGGGGCCGGTCGTAATCGCCGTGGTAACGCTTACGCTGGCTTGACCGACCAAGAAAAGCTGGAGGGTACCCTGATTCACTTCCAGGGCGATAATATTCGTAATAATACTGGAGCCGCTTCCTGGGCTGGCGAAAATCGAGGAGAAGAGGTCTACTGGGAAATTGAAATACCTAATGGAACGTACAGCGTAACCGTTTCTCTAGGAGATTTTGCTCCCGGTAATCTTGATAGCCGCCATAGTGCCACCATTGAGGGTATTACCATTATTCCCGCCTTCGTTCCTACGGGAGGTCAAATAAAAGCGGAAACCATGATCGTTGAGGTCACTGATGGTATGCTTACCATGAATGGGATCGGCGGTTACAACTCAAAGATCAACTACATTGATATTGTAGAAAGTACCGAGTCGGCCTCTAGTGCACCACTGACCTTTACCCCGGCTAATATCTCTGAAGACCAAGAAGAAGGCACTAGCACAACTTACACCGCAACGCTTTCCGGTGCAGGGGCTACTGAGATTGGGTTGACGATCGATGATAACATTAATACCGCGAACAAAAACCTGACTGGCGAAAATGATTGGCTTAGCCTTCCAGCGGGCGCTTTAGGGGACCTTGATTTCCCCGCAGATGCAACGGGATTAACCGCCGGTGACATGCGGGATGATGTAGTAATCGCCACTGCTAAAGGCTATACGCCCGCTCAGCTTGCTTTAGCCATTACGGTAATCGAACCGATCGTACTAAGTGATGCTAACGACATTACCGCCTTCTCCTTCCAGGAGGAGACCGCACCGGCAACGATTAATGCGACTGACCATACCGTTACCGTTGAGGTGACTAACGGAACGGATGTCACGAGCCTTATCCCAACGATAGTGGTCTCCGATCTAGCAACAATCGACCCACTGAGTGAGGTAGCCCAAGACTTTATGGTACCCTTTACCTACACCGTAACCGCAGAGGATGGTACGGAACAGGATTGGGTAGTAACTGTATCGGTTGCCGGGGTTAATACCGCACCAGAACTTGCAGCTATTGGCGACCTCAGTGCCCAGGAAGAAGAAGTGACCGTGATCACCCTTACGGCGACCGATGCTAACCTCGGGGATGCCCTGACCTTCAGCGCTTCCGCCGAATTACCATCATTTGCCGCATTGGTAAATAACGGAGATCGTACGGCCACTTTAACCATTAGCCCACTTACCGATGACGAAGGCAGCTATCCAGGTATTACCATCTCAGTTTCCGATGGTAGCCTGATGGATGAAGAGACCATTAGTATAGTGGTAGAACCAGCTGCGGTTGGTTGTTTCCCCATCAGTACCTTAGACTGCGACGAGGTTGGCGTAGACCTACCCTTCCAGCTGATCTTTGATGGTACGGAGGGTGGCTTGGCTATGACCGGATTTACCATGGTCGATCCTCCATCGAATAATGAATTTCCTGACCCTGCTTCTAACCCTGATGTTCCCGGCTTGGAAGAATCCTTATTGGACGTAAGTGGTGGTAAACTGACCATTACGAGTACAAAAGGCATCAACTTCCAATCAAATGGCGGAAGTACCGAGAATAACACGCAAGTCAACGCCCTTGGTGTGGGCATCGAGCCGCAAAGCTCAGTATACGAGGTGTCTGTTGATCTTGATCAACCTGATTTTGCCAGCAGTGCGGGTAATAGCTCCCAGCAGGCTGGCTTATGGTTTGGCTTGAATGAAGACAATTACGTCAAACTTGTAGCTGGTAAAACCAACGCCACGACTCAGCGGATTCAGATGTCATTGGAAACGACTAATCCTGCCAATCCGCCAGCAGTCACGGTCACGGAAATCAACGTGACTGGCGTCGCTACCACGGCAACCACTATCGGTTTAAGGCTTGAAATTGACCCCTCCACAGGACTTATTACTGGATTCTATTCTATTGATGGAGCCGCTGAAGTGCAGATGACAGGAGGTGGAAATAGCTCCCTGACCCTACCTGCCTCCTTCCTGGCAGGAGTAGATCACGACTCGGATGCGCTAACTCCCTCCTTAACTTATGCTGGTGTCTTCACTACCCATCGCCGTGCAGCAGTTGACCAATCGATTGACTTCAGCTTCGATAACTTTAAAATTGAAGCAGAGGCCATTGTACCGGCCCTGAGCTTCTCGCCAAATCTAGCGAACCTGAGCTTCGAAGAAGGAACTATTCCTGATAACCTTGAAGTGGTACTTAGTACTAATGACGGTGGTACGCCAATAGACCTCATGCTTTCTGATGATCCCGATTCCCAAGAATGGTTAATCATTCCGGAAAACCCAAGCTTAGGCACCTTGACTTTCAGCTTCCAGCCAGACCTAGAAGTTGGTGACTACAATACCGCCATTTTTGCTACGGGAACCGGCTACGAAAATGCCGAGCTTACGATCAACCTTTCGGTAACGGCAACGGGTGGAATCCCCATGGTAACCAGCTCTATTCCAGCGGATGGGGCAGCAAATATCCCCATTAATACGACTATCTCCGCGAATGAGCTTTTCTTCCCCAATTCGAATAATGGAGTATTTGGCCTTGATAATGGCTCCATTACGAATCAGACGGTCAGACTGATTAAAGTATCCACTAATACCGAAATACCCGCTACGGTTAATGGAACCGGTGGTGGAGATGCAATTAACCTTACGCCTACGATTCCGCTGGAAGCCAGTACAACCTACCGTTTTGAAGTAGATGGGGTTACGGACAATACCGGTATTGCTTTTGAATTCTATAGTGCCACCTTCACTACTACTAGCGAGAACACCGGCGGTGGCGGTGACCTCGATGCGGTTTCCTTCACGAAAGCCGAAGATGACGTTGCCACTGGATCAAAGTATACTTCCCTGACCATCGGCCCTGATGGCAAGCTGTACGGTCTTACGATCGGAGGAGCATTGCATCGCTGGGATATTGAAACGGACGGAACCCTTTCCGGCCAGCAGGTGATTAACTCCTTAACGGATGAATATGGCGCCCGCGCCGCAATCGGCTTTGAGTTCTCTCCCTTAGCTACCGCTAATAACCTCATTGCCTACGTAAGCCACAGTTCCGGGGGGCTCAGTAATGCCCCTGTCTGGGACGGGAAGATCAGCCGTATGGCTGGCCCTGACTTAGGAACGGTAGACCTTATCGTTACCAATTTGCCCCGATCGAAAAGAGATCACCTTACGAATAGCATTGCCATTAATCCCGCCGAGCCGAATGTACTCTACTTTAATGTGGGTAGTAACTCGGCTGGGGGAGCTCCGGATAACGCCTGGGGCAATCGGAAGGAACGCTTGCTTTCCGCCGCTACGCTTCGTTTAGATTTAACGAAGCTTCCGGAGAATACCTGGCCGCTGGACGCCAAAACGACCATGAAT
>JBCDGT010000128.1:0-7422 GCA_038750915.1 Bacteroidota bacterium | reverse complement strand
TATCATCGTGTACTTCTAGCCGGTCGATGGTCTGATTGGTGGCGGCAGCGTCGAAGTATTGCTTAAAATTATGGACCTCGGGTAATTCGGGCATGTTCGGATTCAAGTTAAGGGAGCGTAGACTTCCTGGCCTGCTCTGTCGTTTCCCGTTCTAAGCGCAGTTCTATGGCTTTGGTTCATTTTCCTCCTATACATCCTCCTACATTCTAATCATCCTAATCCCCTTTCCCTGCTCCCCCTCCGACTGAAGCCGGGGGGAACATCCCCCATTCTTGCACCTGCGGCCGAGCCTAAGAATAGTTATGATGCCTGTATTCCACCAAAAATCTTTCCTATTTTGGCGAACTACCTTACTATTAAGAGCCCATCATGCCAAATCAGGTGACCCGCCGGGTGTATGATTTTTTGAAGGATATTCCTCCCTTCAGTTTCGTCCACGACGAAGCTGCTTTAATGCGGGTAGCCAGCCGGGTGGAAGTGCAGTACCAGCCAGTTGGCACGCTGATTTACCGCCCGGGAGAACCGCCAAGAGATCGTTTCTACGTTGTTCGGGAAGGCGCCGTGGAGCTGTCCACTACTATCGACGAGGCTGAACAATTAGTGGAGCGCTGTGGAGAAGGAGAAGTATTCGGGATCCGCCCACTGCTCGCGGAGGAAAACCACTTACTACAAGCCAAAGCCGCGGAGGAATGCCTCCTGTACGCCGTCAACACGGAAGGCTTCAAAGAATTACTCACAAATTACCCTCAGCTCACCCAGTACCTAGCGACCAGTATGGCGGGTAGCAACCGATACGTACTCAAACGGGCTCCTACTCCTGCGCCCGCTCAGACAGTCGTGCCCGGAGGCATGACGGAAATCGGGCTATTGGACTTACAGGGCATCCAGTCGCGCGCGCCCATTACCTGTGACGCCACTTTCCGGATCGTAGAAGCAGCCAAAGTAATGGCCGAGCACAACATCGGCTCCATCATTATTGTCGATAAAAAACAACGGCCCATCGGCATCATCACCGATCGGGATTTGCGCCAGAAAGTAGCCACCGGTTTGGTGAGTAATCAGGAATTGGTGGGTAGTATCATGAAGGGCCCGGTCATCTGCATCAAGCCAAACACCAATATTGCCGACGCCCAAATCACCATGGTAAGCCACCGGATTAATCACTTGGTAGAGACCAAAGACGGAACCAACCAAAGCCCAATCACGGGGGTCATCAGTAAACACGACGTGCTGGTTGTACAGGGGAATAATCCGGCAGTGTTGGTAAGAGAAATTGGCCGGGCGAAATCTTCGGCTTACCTGCGGACGCTGCGGGAAAGAGCGGAAGGCTTACTGAAATTGTACCTGGACCAGGAAGTAAGTATTGCCTTCATTACCACGATCATGACGCGGATTAATGATGAGATCATCCGCAAGTGCATAAAGCTCGGTTTAGCCCGCATGCAAGCGGACGGAAAGGGTAACCCGCCAGCGCTGTTCGATTGGTTAGCCCTCGGCAGTCAGGGTCGTGGAGAACAACTGCTGCGGACAGACCAGGACAATGCCCTCATTTTTGAAGACGTGCCCGAAAGCCGTTACAACCAAGTAAAAGATTATTTCCTCCAGCTGGCCGGCTACGTCACGGAATTCCTCAATGAGGTTGGCTTTGATTATTGCCCCGCGGACATGATGGCCAGCAACCCCGCTTGGTGCTTGCCGGTAAGTACCTGGAAAAAGCAATTCAGTCATTGGATGAGTGAGCACTCTGCCGAAAGCATGCTACACACCTCCATTTTCTTCGACTTCCGCGGCGTGTGGGGAGACGGCAGTCTGCCAAGTAAATTAACCGAGCATATATTCACCGAGATGGAAGGGTCCAGCAGTCGTTTTCTGGCTTCGCTCGGCCTGGCCGCCCTCGACAATCCGAGCCCCCTCACCTTTTTCCGCAACTTTGTTGTAGAACGTTCGGGAGAACACAAAGACCAGTTCGACCTCAAGGCGAGGGCCATGCGTCCGCTCACTGATGCGGCCCGGGTATTGGTGCTAGAAGCCCGAAAAGGCAATGTCAATAATACCTTCAAGCGTTTTGAATTACTAGCAGAAATAGAGCCGCAGAATGCGGAACTTTACCGAGCAGCGGCGGAGGCCTACGAGGTACTGATTCGCCTAAGAGCCACCATGGGCTTGCGACGGAATGATTCGGGTCGTTACCTCAAGCCTTCCGAATTGAGCCGGGTGCAGCAGCTGTTGTTGCGCAATAGTTTTGAGCCCGTCAAGGAAATTCAGAGCTTGCTCGAGATTCGCTTCCAACTAAATTTCCTGCGCTGATGGAAGGAATGGAATGGTTTCGCAAGCTCCGCAATTCCGTAAGGGGAAAACCCAAGGAGATCATTGATCCTAATTGGCCGACCTGGTACCAAAGCTATTTTTCTGGTTTTAACTACCTAGCTCCTAAGGGCCAGCCAGTTAAAGAGGTAAAAATTGTCGTAATCGATGCTGAAACCACGGGGCTCGACGTAGCTGCTGACCGCCTATTAAGTTTAGGGGCTTTGCGGGTACGGGGCAATACCATCCACTTACAGCAGCAGTTTGAGGCTTACTGCCCTACCCCACTTGATCATTATGATGCCAAAGCAGTAGCCATTCACGGCATCATTCCTAATTCAGAACGGTATACCTATTCCAAGGAAGCTGACATGCTGGAACAGTTTCTAGACTTTCTTGGCGACCAAATAATCGTAGGACACCACATCGGTTTCGACGTAGAGATGATCAATCGAGCGCTCGTTCGGCTAGGTGCCAGCAAATTAAAAAACCGAGTAGTAGACACGGCGGTATTAGCCGAACGCCTCCAGCCCACCGGATACTGGACCCCTCCCGATCAATTCTCCCTGGACAAACTCGCCCGCCGCTATAAAATCCCACTTTCCGACCGGCATACGGCACTTGGCGACGCCTATATCACCGCTGTACTTTGGCTAAAACTCATCGCAAGGCTGCAGGAGAAATCCCGGAAGGATTTGGTAGCAGAAGATCTGTGGCGGTGAGTATCCTCTTCAGGCTCCCTGCCGGCTGAAGCCGGAGGTACAATAGCCCTTAGGACAATAGGGCGCGGCCGCAGGTGCAAGGTTTAGGGGGCTAGGGGGCACTTCGTGCCAATAGGAGGCTAGGAACTAGGGAGCTAGATTTTGATAAATGCAGGGCATCTTCGAGCCATACATGAAAGCCTAATTCATGGGCTAAACACGCTAAGTTTAGGGAATAAATACCACTGCGCTCGATACAGATTAGCACCTCACTTGGGGATAAGTCATGAGCTGCTATTACATCTTCAAGCCACCGTTTCAATGCGGTGGATGAGTTAGCTACTTCTCCATAAAGCTGAGGGTTTCCTTGCTGGTCAAAATAATGAAAATCGTACTTGTCTTTGGACGTATCGATGCCAATAAATAGTTGGTAAGGCATATCTTGCGAGTGTTATCATTCTATTTGAAAGTCACCTCCCTTGTCCTTTAATGCCTTCGGGCGGATTGCTATATGGGCTCTGACGTGACTGGGAACAACGATAGGTGCTGAATCTAGCTGTTGCTTTGATTGGCTGAACAATCAGGGAACTACGAGACGGCCATTAGTTTACCCGTCGTTGCCAAATAGAATTAGGTTAACGCCAAGATCGGCGGTTGAGTGAATGTATAATTTGTTCACCAACCGTCGTCTTTGGTGAGACGACTGGTGAAAAGTTATACATCCACTTTAGTCGAATATGTAACAGAACAAAGCTAAAGGACGGCCGGTGGCCTCCTAGCTGCACGAAGTGCGTCTAGTTTCCAGCTCCTAGTCCCGCGCCCTAAAACCGCTCGTGGGGCTTACTATCCCCTACCGAATTTACGAACTGGTACAGTCCAAACAAGAAGAGCAAACTCCCCGCAAGAGAAAGTAGCCAGGAGAAAGAATACCAAGTGGTGAGATACTCATAGCCCCAGTCGAGAAACTGCAAGCCAAAACTGGTAGTAAAGTTCGCTACGGACATGATCAGGCTGATGATAGTTCCTACTACCATCAGTTGAGTGGCGGAAGTACCGACTCGTTCTTTGGCCTTTAAGCAAATGACCAATTGAAAGATGGCCATTGCCGGCCAAATCAGCTGTGGTAAGAGCAGTAAAACTTCTTCGATCGAACCGAATCCACTTTCCATGATTAGCGTATTTTCTCCTAAGGTAAGCCCATTTTAACCGAGGGTCCTCAACCGGCAAAAAAATCTTATTCGTCAGCACTTTGGTAATACAAAAGTTTACGAAGCCAGAAGCTACAACCACCAGCATAAACCCGTTGAAAGCAGGCTTGACAGAACAATATTCCAAAGGTTGTTTTCAGATCAGCAAAAAACAAACAATTATTCTGCAAAGTATTGCCTAGGAGTTGAAAAGCCCCGATCTTTGCGGCGTAAAAACAGGGTACTAAGCAATACCCTATTTCAGCATTTATTTATCCCTATTTCAATAATCCCCTTAAACATTTGAATTATGCGTGCATCACAGAATATCACCCCCAACCGCAACTACCGTTTAACCCCCGCTCAGCGCCGTCTTTCGGCCGGTATTACCCAGCCAGGTATGCGTTATGCGGCTCGTAAAAGTGCCCTGCGCCCAGCTCGTAAAGCAGAAATTGCCGCAGCTGTTACCGGTGGTTTATTGATCGTTAGCTTAGTTGGTGCACTACTAGCACTCTAAGCCTAGGTCTGATCGATTTATTTTAAAAAGCAACCGCCTCTTCGCATGTCGAAGGGGCGGTTGTATTTTAACTACCTTCCACAAGCGTTTCCCCGATATCCGTTCTAGCGGCCTGAGTAGCGGGAAATAAAGCCGCTAGGAAGCCAATTGCTAGGGCACCAAAAAGCAACCAGGCTTCTTCCGCCATAAAATGGGTGGGATCAAGGTTATACCGGAAGTCATCCTTAATATTAGCTGCCATAAGGTAGAGGATACCATGGCTCAGCAAAAGGCCTAAAACATAGCCGATGATAGCGACCATAAGGCCTTCTAGCAGAATTAAGCCGAATAACTTAGGACGACCAGCCCCCATTACTCGTAACAGGGCCAGCTCATACCGTCGCTCCCGTAAGGAGTTAAAAAGGGCAATAAAAATACTCAAGGCCGACACCACCGTAATGGCCAATACTAAAATGCCGAGAATACGCTGCCCAGAATCAAATTGCCGGCGGACCTCACTGATCTCGTAGGCTGGGTTAGCAGCTAACAATTCGGTGTTTTCGTTGATATTACGAGGAAAATTAAGCGCTTGAAAACTGCTAGCATTTTTGTACTTCACCAAAACACTAGTTATTTCTTGCTCTGGGTTCTCCTTTAGCAACACCTCGAGGGGGTCTTCGTCGTGAGCATGGTCATGATGATCATGTCCTGAATGATCGTGACCGGCGTGGCCCTCGTCTCCATGATCATGGCCGGCATGATCTTCCCCCTTGTGATCATGACCAGAATGATCTTCGTCTCCATGGTCATGGCCGGCATGATCTTCCCCCTCGTGATCATGACCAGAATGATCTTCGTCTCCATGGTCATGGCCGGCATGATCCTCACCTTCGTGATCATGGTTAGCATGGTCCCCATCTCCGTGATCATGGGCATGCCAGTAGGTTTGACTCGTCGTTAAAACGAGCTGGTCCATTACCGTACCACTAGGCGCCAGGATACCGACTACTGTAAAATCGTCGTCGTGCTCAATATTGTCCGCTCCTTCGTCGATAATGCCGTGGTTAGATTTGAAAGTATCACCAATACTCAAGTTATTAGCAGCTGCTACTTCTGCTCCAATAGTGACGGTAAAGTCAGCATTCCATACTTCACCTTCTGCTACTTCCGCCTCGTACCAGGAAAGAATTTTAGGGATCGTACCAACAATCCGATAGCCTCGGTAGCTATCACCAACAGATAGGGGGATGGCGTCTTCAACAATCGGATGCCGCGGATTAAAAAAAGGCTTTGCCTGCTCGAGGGTGATGTTCCCAGTGGCGTAACCGACGTGATACATACTATTCAACGTCAACTCCAACGGACTACCTTTAGCCCCTACCGCCAAATCGATACCCGCCAAGTTGGCGTCGAACTGTTGGTCGGCCTGTTCTCTGAGGTTGAGTAGTAAGGAAACCAAACCGATGCTCAGAGCAAAGAGAAGCACACTCAGCAACGCGCTGAGGGGTTTGTAGGTCAAGTTTTTCCAGGCTAACGCAAGCAGGTTCATAGACGGGTCTGTTGCGGGATGATACTAGTTAGTCGGTTATCGTGGGTAACTATTAATAGAGTGGCCTTTACCGCCGCTGCTTGTTCCTGTAGGAGGGCAACGACCTGATTGGTGTTCTCATCGTCGAGTGCGGAGGTAGGCTCATCAGCCAGCACCAAGGCAGGCTGGTTGATGATGGCCCGGGCAATAGCCGCGCGCTGCTGCTGACCAACACTAAGTGCGGCGGGTAGGCTACGGGCTTTTCCTGCTAGATTCAGTTGTTCCAGTAAGTCTCGAATTCGCCCCTTATCACTTGGTTTACCGGCCAGCTGCTGACAGAGAACCAAGTTTTCTTCGATACTCAGTGCTCGGACAAAATGGGCCGTTTGGAAGACCATTCCGATGTGTTGACCACGGAAACGATCCAAGGCGCCGGTAGAAAGGCTTCCTAATTCTGTCCCCTGGATATTGATTGTCCCCGTCGTTGGGCTGCGCAGCCCTGACAGCAGTTGTAGCAAGGTGGTTTTTCCACTGCCCGATTTCCCCAACAACAAGCGGGTTTCGCCCGCCGCGCAGTGTACATCGGGAAAGCTGAGCGTTTCGCCACCGGGGTAGGAATAGCTAAGGTTGGTTGCCTGAAGCATGGGGTAATTTGGGATAACCGCAAGATAGGCAATTAGGCGCTTAGCATTGGTACATAGAAGGTCGGTTTATTGCTTTATTATGATTTGGGTAGTACGGCTTCCATCTCGCGGGTCTGTAACGACTAATAAGTAGGCCCCCTTAGGTACTGGTTCTTGGTTCTTTACTTCGTCCCTCTAGGGATCAGCGTAGTAGGAAACACCACTACGCTTTCATTGCCATCTACCCCAACGGTAGAAACACCGAAGAAATAATTGTCTACTACGATGTTATCAAAGGTGTAGCTGAGTTTTTCTGCGGGTACGAAGCGTTTATGGGTCCACTGTGGCACAGTGGTCAGGCGATAGTGAACGTAGTAGCCAGCGATGGGGGTTTCCGTATCCGGTTCCTCCCACTTTAAGCGCGCACTTGGCTGTACGGTACCACCGATCATCACTAGCGGCGGCGGGGGCGGGGGCGCCCCAAGGCCCGCCCACCAGAGCGCGTGTACCCCCCGGAGCGTGGCCGCCAAGGGGGAAGTTACGTGCGGGTGGCGGTCACCCGACTCAAAACCAGCTTCCCCCC
>JBCDGT010000127.1:0-7450 GCA_038750915.1 Bacteroidota bacterium | reverse complement strand
GGGACTTGTATCCTACCGTTGGCTTCCCTGAATTTGGCGAAGTCATCGATATTTGGCGTACGGAAGCCTTGGGCCAACAAAAACCGCCAACGGTGCTGTTTGCTTTGATACCGTAGGCCTAGGGCCGAGGTCAATGCTCCTTCCGTATTTGCGATTCCGTCTAGGTAAGGTTGGGGCCAAGCAATGGGGTCTTCGCTGCCGAAGGTGGCGGAAAGCCACTGGCGACTGTAGCGAAGCCCGCCACGAAACTGCCAGTGAGCGTTTAGCGGGTACTTTGCCTCCAGGTAAAAACCGCCACCCGCTAAGCTAGCACCCTCGCTAGGGTAGCGAGTGGAAGGCCGCGGTAATTGATCCGTAGGGGAAAGGATATTATTCAGGAAAGCTATACTACTCACGGCATCGTACCGTAGATCTAGGCCGTAGTTGAGGGTCCAATCCCGCAAAGTCTTCGTAAAGTCAGTCTGGAAATTAATGGCATGGACTTCCTCCAGATTGTTCTCCTCCAGCAGGTCGCCGGCGCGGCGGGTAATACGATCTTCTTTGATGAATTGGTGACTGATTAGGTAGTTGGCTAGGTTGTACAGTAGGGTAGGGCGGCGGTCTTGGAGGCGGAGCGCTCCCATCAGCCTGGTTTGTGGGCCGTAGTCCCAACGAGCCCAACGGAGTTGACCCTCGCGGCGCTCGATGAGTGCGTCGTAGCGAGGAATGTCAGAGGAAGTAGACAACTGGAAGTTAGCCGAAAGTTCTAAATGATTCCCGAGGCGGAAGCGAAATTTTTGGAGCAAGTCATACTGGCTATAGGCGGTACCGACTTGGCGGTTGGGTCGGTCATTAGGGACCAGCTCATTACCCTGAAAGTACTGCGTACGAAGACCAAAATCAGGAAAATCTTCTGGGCGATGGGCGCCGGCGCGCAGGTGCGAAGTGGAGGTGGCAGTGAGCAATGTAAGCCCCGCCCAGTGCGCTGCACCGTAGGTGAGTTTACCCGCTAGGGTAGTGGCCCTTGCGGCCGTAGTGAAATTTAGGCTCATTTGTCCGTTCATGGCATCCTGCGTCCCCGCCCGAAAAGGAGGCTGTTGGGTCCGGAAATGGACGATGCCACCAATGGCGTCGCTGCCGTAAGCCAGTGCCCCCGCTCCGTAAATAACTTCCATCCGGTCTAGTGCCAGCGGGCTAATGGTAATCGCATTCTGCAAGTGCCCGGCGCGGTAAATGGCGTTATTCATCCGGACGCCATCAACTACTAGCAATACTCGATTGGCCTCAAAACCACGTAACACTGGACTGCCGCCACCAAACTGTGACTTTTGGACATACACTCCACTGAGTTCAGCCAGCGCATCTACTGTACTCAAAGATTGGGCCTTTTGGATGGCATTATTTTTAACAATTTCAACGACGTAAGGAAGGTCGCCAATCGCTTCATCACGCCGGCCCACCACGAGTAGGGCAGTGTCGGAAATGGATAGTTCCAACGGGGTTTCTGTTAGTGCTAGGGAGTCTTGGGCATTGATCGTTTGAGCGCTGGTCAACACGCCTAAAGTAAGTAGCCAAATACACTGCTTCACTACTGCATTCCAACCTTGCGCGATACCAATGTTCAAGGGGGCGAAATTACGAAGCTTATACGCAAAGGCGCCGGGACCTACAAGTCCCTTTTGTCGGCTAGTTCAGAGGTACTGACTATTCGCTGACCTGGAGGTCGGCGTTGCTGGTAAAGACATTAACGCACCAAACTAAATTGCCCTTCACGTATTTGTAGCTCATCTACGCCGGGTAGCCGAAAGACCATGCGATATAGGTAGGTATCCATGTTTTGTGGGGTGCCATCTTTTTCACCATCCCAGCCTTGGTTGGGGTTATTGGATTCGAAAACGGTTTGTCCCCAGCGGTTGAAAACCATTAAGGTGTAGTCTTCCGCCGCACAGTTGCTGAAGAGCCGAAAAATGTCGTTGGTACCATCTCCATTTGGGGTAATTACTTCGGGAATCCTCCCTTGGCAATCGCACACTTCGGCAATGGATTCGGTGAAGCGGAGGTCGGTGGAGTCACCGCATTCATTGACAACGGTAGCGAGGTATTCGGCCCTCGGATCCGCGAAAAAAGTTCTTGGATTATCGGTATTCCCATCGCTCCAACGCACAGCGCTGATGGCCAAAGCACCGTCGTTGATAACTTCGAGTGAAAATTCGAGCCCGCTACATAATTCCGCTGTGCTTTCCACCATGAAATAAGGAACAAAGCGTTCGTCGGAGAAACTGCTAAAGTCAACGGGGATGGTCGTGTCGCCGCACTGGTTACTGATTAAGATGATTACCTCATCCGTTTCGGCTTGGTTCGGTGCGGGTAGCAAGATGGTGTCGGAGCCGGAGAGTGCGATGGTACGGTAGGGCGCTTGTCCATCCATTGCGGAGTAGGTGACCGTGCCGCTAAGAATTGGTAACTCTGTGGTGAAAACGTAGTTGTAGGTTAGGCCGTCGCAGCCATTATCAATTTCCTCCGTAATTGTCCCCGTGACTTCTGGTGATAGAATACTTACCTCCCGGCAATCGATCGTCGGTTGGCAACCACCCGTAATGGTAACACAATACTCACCGGGTTGGGTGACGAGCAAGGAGTCGGCGGTGGAACCATCGGACCATAAAAAATTGGTTCCCGCCTCCTGCGGTCGTAGGGTAAGGCCACGCTCGGGGCAACCGAAGGTCGCTAAGGTATCTAGTACCAGCGTATCGGCAACTTCGGGACGTTGGAAGATGGCATCAACGTAATTGGGGAGGGATTGCGGTCGGAAAGTCTCATCACCCGGCCGGGCTAAGTCCAGAAGTAAACGAGTGACGGAGGGCACGGGCCCAGACACACACGTAATTTCACTCAGTCCATAGGCGGGATTCTGCGTGCCCAGCCGCTCCTCGATGAAGTAGATATTGTCGTTGGGGCCGATCTGAAAGCCGGCTATCTGCAGTACGGTCTCATTGGCAGTGGTGGACAGACGCTCTACGTCAATAGTTGAGAAATCACTCAGGTCATAACGAATGATGATTTCGCCAAGCGCAGGCCTGCCTTCGGTGTAATAGAGAAATCGACTATCTGGAGTAAAGCAGGCAGCAGTACTAGCATTAGGAAAAGTGAAGGCGGGCGGGCCGACAATTCCGGTAGCGTTATCAAATTCGAGCAAGCGGCCGGCGTGGTAGAGCCACTGGCCATTTGGGGAAAACACTAATTGGCCACCTACTAGCACGTCTTGGTTAAAAGTTACTGGCGTTCCTACTCCCGAAGCGGTAAGTGGCACTATGATGATCTGGCTGTTGGCTGCATTATCGTTGTGGCAAGCCAGCCAGTAGCCATTGCCATTGGCCATTGGGGTAGCGTCCAGGCCTTCGTAGGCGGGCGTAATAATCCGTTGATCGGGGAAGGGAACCGCTCCGAGGCCGCCATTGGCGTTCATATCGATGGTGAAGAAGGAAAGTCCGCGTCCTTGTGGCTGCCCGGTAATGGCGCCACCGATATCAAACTCGGCTTCTTCCATGGTAAAAAGGTAGTAGATACCAGCTTGGCCGGCAGGATCAGGCATGGCAATACTGCTCTGACGGGCGCTAAAACCACCCCCTTCGGCACCCCGCATATCGTACATCACCTCGTGGTTGCGGTTCCAGATGATGCCTGGGCTTTGGTCATTGCCTCCGGGGCCGCCGTTGCCTGGGGGGCGGCCACCGCCGTTGGTATAGAAAAGTAAGTTCCCGGAAGTATCACTTAATGACACGATACCTTCGAAGGCATCCATCGCAGAAGGGCCGTTGAGTTGCGGTGTACCGTTGGCAAAGGAGATGCTTATTCCCTTGCCGAAGTGCCAGTTCTCCGCCTGGCGTTGCGGCTGAGCAAAAGCAAGGGAAAAGACTACAGTGGAACAGAAAAGGACGCCGAAAATTTTTTGGATCATGGGATGTAATTAGCCAATACACAAAAACGGAAGTAGGGCTAGAAAATGGCAGGTCGTTGCTCCTAGAGTGTAAACTACTTCAGGCAAAAAATTAACGGGAAATAGGCGTAGTTCAGGCTTCTACCTGGACGGTTTCTTCGGGCTGGTCTTCCGGATTGTTTTCCGGAGCGGGATCTTTCTTAAAAACGAAAGGTAACATCATAAACATGCCCGCCATGATGGCCATGTCGGCAACGTTGAATATACCCGTTTGTAGGCCAAAGGCTTTAAGGTGGAGCATATCAACGACATTCCCGTGCAAAAGGCGGTCGACGATATTACTTAAGCCTCCCCCCACAATTAAGGCAAGGGCAACCAGCTGCCAGCGATTCAGGTTGCGCTCTCGGAAGAGGTATACCAGCAGGGCGACCAACAAAAGGGCCGGCAGCAAATTAAGTAATATGGGACGCAGCACGGGCCCCAACTCGGACCCCAAGGATAAGAAGGCACCCGTATTGCGAACGAAGGTCAGTCGTAAAATGTCGTTCAAGTAGAAAAGATCGGGTTCCCCTTGCAGATGGTTGATGGCTAGTACTTTGGTCCATTGGTCCAGTCCAACGGTAACCGCTACCGCCAGGGCAATCAGGGGAAGGCGTTGTTTGAGTAATTTCATTGGAAGAAGTTAAAATCCGGTAGCGTGGTCGGTAGGGGATGGAAGTTGGTTGTCTCTACCTAACTACTTAGTAGCAAAGATTTCGGCCAGTTTTTGTTCTAAACCGGCACCGCGCAGATTACGCGCCAAAATATTACCCGCTTTATCGAGGAGAATGGTCTGAGGGATGCTCGACACCCCGTATTGTTGGGCAAAAGCACTTCTCCAACCCTTGAGGTCGGATACGTGAAGCCAGGTAAGTTTGTCGTCTTCAATGGCTTTGAGCCACCGGCTTTTCGTGTTATCCAGGCTTACTCCGAGAATCTCAAAACCTTGGTCTTTGTACTTGGCGTACATTTTTACGACGTTAGGATTCTCTTTGCGGCAGGGACCACACCAGCTGGCCCAGAAATCGATGAGGACTACTTTACCCCGTAGGTCACTAAGGCTGATCTCCTGGCCCTCGGGGTCGAGGCCGGTGAAATCGGGGGCTTCGGCACCAATGGTATAGGTGCGGAGCCCCGCGGCTTGTTGGCGAACGTGCGCAACCGCCTTAGGGTAAGCCTCTTTGAACCGTTGCTCAATTGCATCGGCCAATTTGATCGTAGCGGGATGTTTTTTCTGAGAGAGAGCGGCAAAACCACCGCTCATAGCGAAGAACTGGGCGCGGCTACCAGCCGGCCACTGGTCGAATACCGCCAGGAGAATATCGCCGAGTTGCTCTCCGGAAATAGCCCCCGCAAGGGTATTAGTGAAATTGCGATGGCCTTCGTAAGTCCATGGAAGGTCATTGTAGCTTTCATCTTGAAAATCAACAAATTGGAAGTAAGTATTGACAAAGTAGTCTAGCTCATTTGGAAACCTTCCCTGGTTTTCATTGATAAAAATGAGGTAAGTGTTCAAACTGATCACCTTCGCCAGCAAGGGATAATCAGCCTTTACTTCTTCTAGCAACTGCCTTTTATCGTTATCCAAGGTGACCAGTGCGGCGCGCTCCTGCTTCATGGTCACACTATCTTTCTTTGCCTGGGCCTGGTTGTAAGCGCGCATGGAAGTAGCAAAACGGCTACTATGTTGGCGGAAAGTGGCTTTGAGTGCTTGGTAGCGAACGTTGATCGGTGAGCCTTGTACTTTACCATTCCGCAGCCGGCCGCAAGTGCCGGTAATCGTGAGGGGCGCTTTGTCGCCTACGATAATCGGTAGGGCATCGGAGGGCTTACTGCCAACGTAGCGAAAACTTGGTGTGGCAAGATTTACCGTAGTAGTCCAATTCCCATCCGCTCCTTTACTGAAAGGCTGAACGAGGTCAAAACCCGACCCGTTAAAGGCGTAGAGGTTTAGGGTTCGGCAGTTGGTCGCTTCCACGGTAATCTCCGTCTGCTGACCAGCTAGCGGTAAGGCTACCAACAATATTATAAATAAGTATAGACGATTCATTGCTACAAAATTACGACATTGGTGCGGCCCCGGCTACTTTCGAGACGGCTTTAGGACGGCAAAACGACCAGATTGGCCGATTAATTTCCTGCGCTCGTCCAGCCATGCGAACGATGCAGACTTGCTTTCGTTTACTTGCTGATGCCGGAATCGATAGTTTTCTCCGCGCTGAAACCCCAAAAAACAAGCGTTGGAAGCCCATCTTCCGACATCCGAAAATAAAAATTATGTCACAACCACGTTCCCCTTTTGAACGCTCGCCCCTCGGCGGAATTGGCGGATTTATCATTGGCCTAGTTGTTTTATACGTACTCTTTAAACTGGCCGGTTGGTTCTTCTCCTTACTCTGGTGGGCGGCACCGATTATTTTTATCGCCTCCTTGGTTATCGACCACAAGGTATTCTTAGGCTACGTTGGCAGTATCAAACGCCTGTTCCAGCGCAACTGGATTTTTGGCCTGGTGGCGGGCATTCTGAGCATTGTCCTTTTTCCGCTAGCCGCTACCTATATGTTGGGAATGGCCTTGTTTAAAAAGAAACTTAACGAGCGCGCTGCACAAATGGACGAGCAGGTTAACGGTAAGTGGGCCGATTTTGAAGACGTCACTAACGAGCCCATGGACCTGGAAATTCCCTACGAAGAACTTCCACCTCCCCCCGAACCACTACCGCGTAAATCGAAGGATACCGAATACGACGAGCTTTTTGAATAAACTGGAATTTGCTCTTCACTTTCCTTCTGTACTTGTTTTTAGCGACTATCGTTGCTTACTCCTGGTGGCAATTCGGTAACTGGCGGCAGTGGCAGAACATCCAGGAGCGGCAGTCGGCTTTGTCTTTCGAGCAGCCATATATCTCCGTGCTGGTTCCCTTTAGGAATGAGGCGGAGAACTTACCTGCCTTACTAGCAGCATTGAGGGCCCAGACGTACCCGAGCTTCGGGGTCATTTTCATCGACGATCATTCCAGTGATTCTGGCCCGGCGATTTTGGGCGCGGCCGCGGGTGCTGAGCAGGGTCTTTCGATGAGCTTACTTTCCCTGGCTGAGCTCCCCGGGGTTGAAACCCTGGTTGCGCACAAAAAGGCTGCTTTGGCGCTGGGCATCGAGCAGAGTGAAGCGGAGATTATTTTTACTACCGATGCGGATTGCTATTTACCGCCCGATCTGTTGGCACGGGTCGCGGCAGCTTTTACGCCTACTGTCGAAGTAGTGCTGGGGCCAGTTTTCAATGCGCCGGTAGTGGGCTTTTGCCAATATTTTCAGGCTTTGGATCTCGCAGCTTATCAGTTTTTGACGGCCATCAGTCTTAATAATGGTACTCCGACCTTGGCCAATGGAGCTTGCTTGGCCTTTCGCAAGGGTAGCTTTAATCGGGTTGGGGGCTACGTAGGAGTGGAGCATCTACCCTCAGGAGACGATGTTTTATTACTGCATAAATTTCGCC
>JBCDGT010000126.1:0-7596 GCA_038750915.1 Bacteroidota bacterium | reverse complement strand
GGCAATGTGGAAGATATGTCAAACATGTTTGCGGGCGTTACTGACTTTAACCAAGACATAAGCGCTTGGAACGTAGGCAAGGTGGAGGATATGTCTGGTATGTTTGCGAGCGCTCTTTTTTTTAACCAAAACATAAGCGCTTGGGATGTAAGTAATGTGGAGGATATGTCTGGCATGTTTACGAGAACTATTGACTTTAACCAAAGCCTAGGCGCTTGGGACGTAAGTAAAGTGGAGGACATGTCGGCTATGTTTGAACAGGCACAAGCCTTTGATCAAGACCTTGGAAGTTGGAATGTTGGGCAAGTGCAGGATATGAGTCAAATGTTCGCCAATACCGCCCTCTCTACCGCCAACTATGATGCCCTCCTTATGGGGTGGAGTACCCAGATGCTACAAGCGGGCGTCGTATTTGATGCCGGTAATAGTAGGTATTGCCTGGGCGGAACGGCCAGAGCAGTGCTAGTAGCCGCACCCAACAATTGGACCATCACTGATTCGGGGGTAGCGCCAGATTGTGTACCAGAAGCGAACTGTCAGAATGTTACAATTCAATTAGATACTGAGGGTGTAGAGACCGTCCAGGCCGTAACGGTCAATAATAACTCTATCTCTATTGCACCTCCTCTGACTTTCACCCTTAGTCCTTCCACCTTCAGTTGTGCGGACCTAGGGGAAAATCCAGTAGTGCTGACGGTCACGGATGGTAATGGTAATAGCAGCAGCTGTACTGCTATCATCACGGTGATAGACGATAATGGACCAACTTTTTTGAGTTGCACGGAGAGCACGACGCGTGAAATTAATCTGCCCGCCTTGTCTTACGTGGTTCCGGGTAGTGAATTGGATCCTACGGCGGAGGACAACTGTGGAGTCGTTAGCCTCAGTAATAACATCAATGGTGCGGCGACCCTAGCGGGTGCCGAGCTTTTGCCGGGGACGCATGAAATCATCTGGACGGCTACTGATAACAGTGACAATACGGCTACTTGTACTACCCGGATCACCGTTAATTATCCCGCTAGTGCTTATTTCATTACCACCTGGCAAACGACTAGTCCGAATGAAAGCATTACCATCCCCACTATAGGAGCAGGGTATGATTATACCGTAGACTGGGGGGATGGTACTACCACTACCAACCACACCGGTGATGCTACACATACCTATGCCACTCCTGGGGTGCATACGGTACGCCTGGTTGGTAATTTCCCCAGGATATCTTTTCTCGGTAGTACAAATAGGACTAAGATCCTGACGATTGAACAGTGGGGAAGCATCCAGTGGACCTCCATGGCCAATGCTTTCGATGGATGTACCAATCTGAATATCACCAATCCTGATATAGATAGCCCCGACCTTTCCGCAGTAAGCGATCTGTCCGCTATGTTTCGTTTAACAGAGAATTTTGATGGTCCAATTAGCACTTGGGATGTTAGCAACGTGCGGGATATGAGCGCGATGTTCTTGTTTGCCAGTGCTTTCAATCAACCCTTGAACGACTGGGATGTCGAGCAGGTAGGGGATATGGATGGGATGTTTTTCGGGGCGACAAACTTCAATCAACCCCTGGATAATTGGGATGTCGGCAATGTGCGTAGGATGAACAGTATGTTTGGTAGGGCAGTTGCCTTCAACCAACCCCTTGGCAATTGGGATGTCGGCAATGTGGAGAGGATGCAAGGCATGTTTTCAAGTGCCGAAAGCTTCAACCAACCCCTGGATAATTGGGATGTCGGCAATGTACGGGGTATGCAGAGCATGTTTGATGCGGCAATCGCCTTCGATCAAGACCTTGGTAGCTGGAATGTCGGTCAAGTAGAGGCTATGGATGGGATGTTTCAGGGAGTAGCCCTTTCCACCGCCAACTATGATGCACTCTTAATGGGCTGGAGCACCCAAGCGCTGCAAGCGGGTGTCATCTTTGATGCGGGAGATAGTCACTATTGTGCCGGAAGAAGTGCGAGAGCCGTTTTAACGGCTAGTCCGAATAATTGGACGATCACGGATGCAGATCTTGACGCTGATTGTAGCGAAGTTGAACTACAGCTAAAGGTCTTTTTACAGGGACCCTTTGATGAAGCCAGTGGCTCGATGAAAGATGATCTCCGCGCGGCCGGGGTCATTCCTACTATGGAGCCTTACACTGCTATGGCCGGCTTTACCCACCTCAACGGCGGAGGCGAAACAGTAGCCGCCAGCGTCCTGAACGTAACGGACGGTGATGCCGTCGTTGACTGGGTGCTGGTAGAGTTACGGGATGCCATCGATCCGAGTATCGTCCTGCACACCCGCGCCGCCTTACTGCAAAGGGATGGGGATGTGGTGGACGTAGCTGGTGGAAGTACGCCGGTGTTTTTCCCACTCGCTGCGCCTGGGGCATATCACGTGGTGGTCCGCCACCGCAATCACCTGGGTATTCGTACGGCTGCGCCCCTGATGGTTGGGGCAAATACCGCCTACGATTTCACCACAGCTGCCGGCCAGGCTTTTGGTACGGAGCCAATGGTACTGCTAAACGGTCGCTGGGCAATGTGGGCCGGGAATACCAAATCAGACAATAACTACGTGCGGCTTACGCCGCGTGTTTTCCCACCGCCTTCACTGGATTCAGACCGGACGTTCATCTTAGATCACTTCCTCGGGGGAGACCCGAACGCCACCCTCGCCGGCTACAGCAACGGTGACGTCAACATGGATGGCTTTGTTCGCCTCACCCCAAGGGTCTTCCCCCCACCGAGCTTGCGGAGTGATGCCACCTTCATCCTCGATGAGGTCTTGAACGGTGACCCGAACGCCACCCGTACCGAACAGTTCACCCCCTAAAGTTTGCCTACGGCCTACCCGCTCAGTGTCCATCCCGCCAGTGGATAGACTGGGCGCGGTATGTCCTTGATCTCAGCATTTCTACAAATTCCTAAGGTTATCAGACGGAAGAGACTGTATTGGGCGCGGAGCGCAGGTGCAAGGTATCCAATAAAGAGCAAAGCGATGAAGGACAATTGTTCCACCCTGTAAGTCCGGTCTTAGCATTCCCTTACCACTTTAAAATGCCGTAAAGTGCTGTAAATCAGGCTAAAAAATCAGCGCAAACGCGCGCAATGCGCAGATAACGAAAGCCAATGCGCAGGTAGTGAAAGCCCTTTTAAGGACCTCCTTTCACCTTTGCGTCGTCAAAAATATCCCAAACTACCCCCAGGCTTCCTGCATCATCTTGGATCCTTCGGGGCAACCCTGCTTCTGATGTATACTAAAGTAAAAATTACCCCCTGGATAGTGCTTTGCCTTTTATTAAGTACCTGCTACGGCATCAATGCCCAGGGAGGACAAATAGACTGTAATAACACTTACACCTTTACGGACAACCAAACGGTAACGCCCTTTGCTATCCCTAACGTTGAATCCATCTCCCTTAACTTGCGGGGGGGAGATGGGGGCAAGGTCCGGTTCAGAGGAAGCTGTGGCACAGAAATCAAAGGAGGGGAAGCGGCCAGGGTACAGGTTACTTTTCCCGTCTCTGAAACCGGTAACGCGCTGCGTCCGGGTGGACAGCTCTTGGTCTTTGTTGGGCAACGGGGAGAGAATCGAACGCCCTTATGTTCTAATGCGGGGCGGGTTGCCGGAGCCGGTGGTGGATCTTCCGCCGTACTTTATCTACCTCCTGGCTTCAATGCCAACGAAGCCCAATGGCGAATCCTGGCCGTTGCGGGCGCTGGTGGTGGCGCTTCTCGGCCGTTTCAAGGTGCTACCGACATAGTAGGTGGCGGAGGACGAAGCTCTACTTCTGGAGGAAGCATCAGTACTCATACCGGGGGCAGTTTTGTACAGTATTGTCCAATTGGGGTCGGCGGTATCGGCTTAATTCTCCCACAGGGAAGAGGTGGAGGTATATTTTGTAGTGGCCCCTCGGATGGTGTTGGCGGAGTCTTTGGTGGAGATGGCGATAGTATGGTGGATGGTAGTGTGGCCCATACCGGAACTTTAGGCTCAATAGGGTCTATTTATACCGTGCGATTGCATCCCTTAGAAGACATTACTGAAATGGGAGGGAATGGTTTTGGTTTCGACGATCGTCCGAACGGGGGAGATGGTTTTACCGGTGGTGGTGTTGCTGGCGCCGGCGGCGGCGGCGGCGGCGGTGGCTTTTTTGGAGGGGCAACTTTTAATAACGGTCCTGGTGCAGGTGGTGGTTCTTACGTCTTAGAGAATTTTGGCGCTTTTAACGCGGTCAGATTTGGTGGGCTCAACGGTGGAGCGGAAGATATCGAGGGAATCGTCTCCATTAGAACCAATGGCGTTATCGGGGAGGCCGCTTGTAAACCCGACTTTACCATTATCTTAGACGAGAACGGCTCGGGAGGGCAAGTTCAATTTACCGATGTGGACGATGGCTCCATCCTACCTACCTGCTTTGGCGGTGGTAGTCTTAGCCTGACAAATGCCGATACGGAAGCTGAAATTAGCCTGCCAATCCCGGTAGATTGTACTTCACCCAATAGTATACCCATCCGGCTGTCAATAACTAATTTGGCAGGAACCCTCGTCGATGAGTGTACAACCACTGTTTCCATTGTGGACACTACGGCACCCACCGTGTTGACCAAAGATATTACGTTTGAATTACCGACTTCTCTAATTGGGTTTCTTGATCCGTCGGACGTGGATGATGGTAGCTTTGATAATTGTGGCATTACCAGACTATCCCTATCAGCCCCACCAAATGCTTTTACTTGCGGACAGCCGGGACCAGTAACGGTAACGCTGACCGCCGAGGATGCCAGGGGCAACAGCACCTCCAAAACGGCGGTGGTGAACGTAGTCTTACCTCCCCTGATACCCCAGGACGTCGATGATATTGTTTGGGCATTAGATGAAAATGGTTCGGCCATTCTTAGTGAGAGCGGGAGGGTGAGCCCAAGGCTACCGACCCCCTGTCCTGGTTTAGTGGAATCGTTTACCATCAGCCCCGACACTTTTAGCTGTGCTGATCTAGGTCTCCAAACGTACACGGTTACCATGGAAGACATTTATGGAAGGGTAGGGTCCGCTAGCGCCACGGTAAATATCAGGGACATTAACCGGCCACAAGTACTTACCCAGGATATTGAAGTAAGCCTCGATGCCAATGGCCAAGCCACCATTTCACCCCTGGATATTGATAATGGGAGTACCGATAATTGCAACATTGTCACTTATGAACTGGACGTAACTACTTTTGATTGTTCGAATGTAGGGCCAAATACGGTCACGCTAACGGTTACGGATCAAAGTGGGAACAGCAGCACGGGGCAAGCTACGGTAACGGTAGTAGTTGACACTCCCCCAACCGTCATCACCAGGGATATTACGGTAAGCCTTGATGCCTATGGTTACGCTTCCATTTCCCCCGCAGATGTAGATGCTGGTAGTTCTGGTACTTGCCTTACGCAGTACAGCGTATTTCCCAGAGTCTTCGACTGTTCGGTTATTGGAGAGAATATCGTACACTTAACACTCCGCAATGAGGTAGCAACTGTTGTCGAATCCGCCGTGGTCACGGTGGTGGACGATACACCCCGTGTAATGAATTGCCTCGCAAGTGTGGATCGGGAAATTACCTGGCCAACTACCGCTTTTACCATTTTTGGGGGTGAATTTGATCCTACGGTAGATGATGATAACTGTTATAATAACGATGGCCCGATCGATAATTCTGTCAGTACCCTGACCAATAATATTACCGGTACGAGCACCCTGGCTGGCGCGCAGCTACCAGTGGGAGTAAATGAAATCATCTGGACGGCTACTGATGACAGCGGAAACACGGCCAATTGTACCACCCTGATCACGGTTGATTACCCCGCTAGTGATTATTTCGTCACGACCTGGCGCACCAATGCCCCCAACGAAAGCATCACCATCCCCACTACGGGAAGCGGATATGACTACACCGTCGACTGGGGAGACGGTACCTTCTCTACCAATCAGACGGGTAATGCGACCCACAGCTACGCCACTGCCGGCCTGCACACGGTGCGGATCATTGGAGATTTCCCGAGGATATTTTTTAACTTTTCGGGTGATCGAAACAAAATAGTAACGGTCGAACAATGGGGTAGTATCACCTGGACCTCTATGGCGAGTGCTTTTGCGGGGTGTACGAATTTAGGGATTACCAATATTGCTATAGATGCACCCAACCTCACGCAGGTGCGGGATATGTCCGGGATGTTTTGGGGGGCTAGTAGCTTAACTGGAGGATTAGACGCCTGGGATGTCAGCCAGGTAGAGGATATGTCTAATATGTTTCGCCAGGCTAGCAACCTTGCTGGGGGAATCGCCCGTTGGGATGTCAGCCAAGTGCGCAATATGTCCGGTATGTTCCAGAAAACGGACGCTTTTGCTGGAGCAATCGGCACTTGGAATGTCGGGAATGTGGAGGATATGTCGCGCATGTTTTTTGCGGCCATTTTTAATGAACCTATTGGTACCTGGGAGGTGGGGAAGGTGACGGATATGTCCAATATGTTCGCGAATGCCATCGCCTTCGATCAGGATCTGGGCAACTGGAATGTCGGGCAAGTGGAGAACATGCAGGGGATGTTTACCAATGCCGGCCTGTCTACGGCTAATTACGATGCGCTTTTAATTGGGTGGAGTACCCAGACGCTCCAAGCGGGCGTAGTCTTTGCTGCCGGTAATAGTCGGTACTGCGTGGGAAGAACGGCAAGAGCAGCACTACAAGCTGCCCCCAATAATTGGACCATCACGGATGGGGGAATCGTGCCGGATTGTGCCCCAGCAGTGATCTGTCAGGATATTACCGTGCCCTTGGATGCCGCGGGAACATTGACTATCGATGCAACAACGATCAATATCAACCCTGATCCGGCTGCGGATCCCTTGATGTATACCTTTAGTCCGTCCACCTTCACTTGTACGGACCTGGGCGAAAATCCAGTAATGCTGACGGGCACGGATGTTAATGGGAATAGCACCACCTGTGATTTCATCCTTACGGTGGTAGACGATCAGGCCCCCATAATCATGAATTGCCCCGAGAACACGACTCGGGAAATTACCCGACCCGTTACCACTTACACCATAAATTCGGCGAGTGAATTTGATCCCACGGCCACCGATAACTGTGGCCTCCTTAGCCTGACCAATAACCTCACCGGTACTCCTACTCTAGCCACCACCGCGCTGCCGCTGGGGACGAACGAAATTGTCTGGACTGCTGTGGACGAGAGCGGCAATACCAGTACTTGCACCACCCTGGTCACCGTTGATTACTCCACTAGTGAGTATTTCATTACCACCTGGCGCACGACCTCGCCCAATGAAAGCATTACCATCCCCACTGAAGGAACCGGCTATGATTATACCGTCGACTGGGGAGACGGCACCTTCACCCACAATCATACGGGCAATGCTACCCATAGCTATGCCACGGCCGGCGTGCATACGGTACGTATCATTGGAGATTTTCCCAGGATCTTTTTTAACCGAACGGGGGACGGTAATAAGTTACTGAGCATTGAACAATGGGGCAGTATTCAATGGACGTCAATGGCGAATGCCTTTGAGGGTTGTCGAAACCTCAACATTACCAAT
>JBCDGT010000125.1:0-7640 GCA_038750915.1 Bacteroidota bacterium | reverse complement strand
TTCGCTTAAAATACGACTACCACTTTCCGGTCTCCGCATCTTAGCTGAAACCAATGCTTAGATGCCCTACACAAACAACCAAGTGCAGTTGATTGGAAACGCTGGCGCACGACCTGAACTGCATATTCTTACCGATGAAACTCCGGTAACCCGCTTTAGACTTTACCTTAATATTTCCGGGATAAACAAAGGCCGAGATTCCTTCCAGCTGGTTGCCTGGGGCCGAATCGCCGAGCACCTTACCGCACAAGTTCGTAGGGGGGACCGACTGCTGGTTCAAGGGCAGTTACGCAACCGCCGGTTTCAATACGAAGGTACCACCCACCTACGAACGGAAATTCATATTTCCGCCTTCTTTATCCTTTCGCAACCACGAGAGGTAGCGTATACTAACCCCAACTCCCAAGCAAATGAATAGCATCACCCTAATTGGTTTTCTCCATAAACCGTTAACCTACCACTGTACGGTCCATGGCCAAGATTTAGTCAGGTTTGAACTCTGTACCTCCACTGCTGGTCGGCAAGCGCATCACCATTGTCTTGCTTGGGGACCGGCGGCCTTAGATCTACACCGACACCTACAGCCAGGTGATCGTTTATTACTTCGGGGCGAGCTCCAGTACCGATCCCATCCTCAACAAAGTCCGCAAAAAGCTATGGTACCGGAAATTTATGTAAGAACGTATACCTACTTAGGAAAAGCCGGTAAATGAACGTAAGAACGGTCATCCCTTTGTTAAAAAGCCTTCTGTTACTTAAATGACTTAATCCGTGGTACTGCTCCGTGGTACTATACAGTACCTTATTGATTAAATACTATAAAACCTTGAGAAATTACTATTGCTTTTTATTACTGTCCATGTGGATGCCACTAAGTGGACAACTTGATTTTCCGAACCTTATGGCTGGGTATCAACGGACCTATTTGCCGGAAAAGGTATTTGTACACACGGATAAGTCAATTTATGCCGGTGGAGAAACGATTTGGGCGGCAGTCTACCTAGTAAATGGGCTGACTCATCGTCCCGACAGTATCAGTGGTGTGGTTCACCTAGAGCTTCAAAATGCTGCGGGAGTGGTTATGGAAGGAAGGAAATTACACCCTTACGACGGTAATACTTCCGGCGAAATAGCACTACCAGCAAGTATCCTTCCAGGAATGTACCAATTGGTAGCCTATACAACCTACCAACGAAATAGCGGTGATCAGAGTATTTTTCGGAAAAAAATTCAGGTGGTTAGTGGACTCAAAGAAAGTGGCGGAGTAGACGCTCCGGATGACGTAATCCCCGGTAGTACTCCAGTAGATCCCGTAGCGCCCAAGATTAACTTACGTTTCTTCCCCGAAGGAGGAGATTGTGTGGTCGGTATCCCCTGCCGGGTGGCGATAATTGCGGAAGGACCAGACGGGGGAGCCAGAAGCATTTCCGGCACCTTAAAGCGAAAAGATGGCCTAGCCATCAAAACTTTTTCTACGGAGAGCACGGGAATTAGCACTATTGAGTACCGGCCCCTTGGCGGAGAAGAAATTCAACTCGACCAAGGAGCGACAAATGCAGTTTTTCCGCTTCCTATTCCTTTGGCAAATGGTTTTCACCTCAGTGTTTACGAACGGAATGATACCGTTAGCATCACATTGCAAACGAATGCTCCAATGGGGCTAGCGGGAGCAAGTATGCTCGTACACCTAAGGGGAATTGGGCTTTTAGACCGACAGTTCAACGGTCGAAAAAATAAAGCACGGTTTTTACTTCCTACTAAGGACTTACCCGAGGGAGTCATTACCGCAACAATTTTTGATCCTGAAGGTCAGCCCGTTGCCGAACGACTGTTTTTTGTTGCTCCACGAAAATCCGACCTTGAAGTGTCCATTCTTGACAGTACCTACTTGATGAGGTCTTCAGTTGAGGTGTCCCTACGGATGCCGCAGGCAGATGTCTTGCTAGATAGCCTACGGGGAGGAAGGATAAGTTTGAGTGTATTACCACTTTCCTCAACGGGGGGACCAGCTGGTGACGATATCCGTAGCTGGCTATTATTAAACAGTGATTTGGACCGCCCCGTACCGGCCGCACCAGAATTACTGTTTGGGGACTTGGTGGACGATCGTAGTAGGAAAATTGAAGATTACCTATTAACGCGTGGCTGGCGACGATTCCGTTGGCGCGATTTGGTTGATTTCAAAGATGAACCACCAGCATATCCATTAGAATTAGGGGTGTATCTCCGCGGACAGATGACCAAAATAGACGAACGGAATGCTCCTCGCCCTGGAAAAGTCTTCTTATCTCGCCTGGAAAATGCCTACACGGAAGAAAGGGTGACGGATGAGGACGGGAACTTTGCCTTTGGCCCTTACACCATCGAGGGAAACCTTCCGGTGAGCGTTCAGGGACGCTTTAAGTGGGGAAAACGAAACCGGAATAACCCTAAGATTTCCTTAGAAGATAACAATAACGTTTTTCTGAAAGTAAAGGAGTTGGAAAGCCCGAGTTTACCTGTGGTACTCTCCCCTACACCTGGCCAGCTTATTGATCCGGCCACGGCACCTGCGGCCGCGCCTATTGCAGCTTCCGACTACGAAGAAGCCAGTCGTAAAAGCCTTACCGTTGCCCGTACGTACGACTCTTTAATTATTGACTTACAGGTAGTCGACGTGGTGACCAAAAGAATCAACGAAGTGGAAGAAGCCCGCGACGCACGAGCCAACCTTTACGGCACCCCCGATGACCGGATCGTTTTGGATTCTGTGGCAGGAGCTTATGCGGCTCGCAACGTCTTGGATCTGTTAAGAACCGTTCCGGGCGTATCCATTACTGGTAATAATGAAGACGCCAAGGTTTCCATCCGTGGGATAAATAGCTTTGACCTGTCTACCGAGCCTGCCTACTTCATCGATGGTAATCCCGCCACCCTAGAGCAATTGCTGATCTTGCCCATTGAGGTGATCGAGTTTATTGATGTTCTAAAAGGGGCGACGGCTTCCGCATTTGGGTCTATCGGTGCCAATGGAGTAATTCTTGTATACACCAGGTCGGGTGATTTTTCGGTAGACAAAGAACCAGGACTACTCAATGCTACCATCCGTGGATACCATAAAGTCCGTCAGTTTGCAATTTTTGACGCTGATGCCCCAGCTAATCGTGGTAGAGCAGACCTACGCACTACCATTCACTGGAACCCAATATTACGTACGGAAGCTGACGGGACGGCAAAAGAAAGCTTTACCACTTCAGACCAGACGGGACGGTTTTTGATCATTGCCCAAGGCTTACGCAAAGATGGTCGGCCTTTCGTTGGCACCCAAACTTTTCGGGTTGGAAGTGGCGATTAGAAATCGTCGTCACCGCCGCCGCCGCCACCGCGGCGCTGGCCACGACCTCGCTGCGGCTTGAGTTGTTGGAGGCTATACTGGAAACCAACGTAAACAATCCGACTTTCCCGCTGGAATTGGGTATCGGTACGTAAGTTGTTCAGCTCCGTTAAGAAATTAAAGCGGCGCTGGTTGAATACGTCGGTGACCCGCAGGGTAAGGGCGCCCCGTTTATCGAGTACTTCTTTACGGAAGCCCAAGTCTAAGCTTTGGATGGTACCGATGCGTCCCTGGGGACGTACACCAGGGCTACGGTAGAAGTAGGTAAACTGCGCCTGAATATTGGCGGGGAGCTGATAACTACCCTGAAGGCGGCCACTAAAGAGGTAACCGTTTTGGTCGATATTTTCATTATCGGCCTGACCGATCACTTCGGTGCGGTATCCGTTAGCGCTAGCGGTTAGGTCGAACTTTTTGGAGGGGCGGAAGGTGGTAATAATCTCGATACCGTAATCACGCCCCCGGTCCAGATTGGCTCGGGTGCCCAGGGTAACACCGCCGGGTAAGGTTTCACTGATACGGCTGATGAGGTCTTTAAGTTGGCGGAAATACAAACCCGCAGTGATGGTTCCTGCTCCATAACGCTGCTGTACGTTCAGTTCGAAGCTGTTAATAAGCTCAGGCAGCAGGAAAGGGTTACCGCTCCGTAGGTTAAAAGGATCACCCCGGTCAACGAAGGGGTTAAGGGCCCAGGCTCTTGGGCGGTTGATACGCCGGCTGTAGCTGCCCTGTAAACTGGTGTTATCGTCGAAGGCATAGCCGAGGAATACGCTTGGGTAGAGTTTGAAGTAGTCGTTTTCAAAGACGAGCAATTCGGGCTCTAAAAGGGTGCTAGTTGTATAGGCTTGCTCTGCTCGCAGGCCCGCACTGAAGGTAATTTTATCCACCTGCCCACCAAACGTAGCGTAGACAGCATGAACGTCTTCTTCGTAACGGAAAAGGTTGCTGAGGCTATCGATCTTGTTGAAGACATCACTCGCCCCTCCTATCTCAAAAGCGGCATCGGTGGTCAATTCTTGCATGGTGGTTCGCCAGCCCGTTTCGAATTTAAACTTACCGATGGCTTGTTCGTAGTCCAACTGCCCCAACCACTGGGTGCGGCCTTCGAGGGTAGGCGCCCTTTGGAGTGCAGAGGATAGGAAGTCTCCGGTGGCGGAGGTGATTGTTTCGTCGTAGTTTTCTACCTCCGTCTCGTCGTTATCACTGAATTGAAGGGCGATGGCTAATCTACGGCCTTCTTTTTTGAAGGTAGTGGTATAATCTGCGCGGATCTCGTAGTCTCCTTCCTCCGAAGGCTCAGTTTCTAAACGGGTTTGGATTGTTTCCAGGCTTTCTTCGCTATTGAAAAAGCTGGTTACCCTGGTGTTATTGTTTTGGCCCTGGCTCCACTGATAATTCCCTTGCAGACCAATGGTCCCCCGTTTACTAATGGCATATTCCGTCCCTAATTTAAGGTTTTGGGATTCACGGATACGATCGCCGTTAAAGGTAAAAAGCCGGCTAAAAGTACTATCACCGAGGACACCCGTTTGATCACGGAACCCCCGGAAGAAGCGTTCGTCGTGGCGGCCACTGAGGCCAGCAAAGGTGTTGAACTTGCCTTTGCGCCAGTTAAGGTCAATCGCACCATCGAATTTATTATTAGTACCGGCGTTGAGGTTAACGCTGGCGTTAAAGCCGTCGTTGCGTTTCTTTTTCAGTACGATGTTGATCAGGCCGGCGGTTCCGTCCGGATCGTAGGCGGCACCGGGGTTAGTAATGACTTCGATGCGTTCGATGTTGGTGGCGGAGAGGGATTTTAGAAACACCGCAGGATCGTCGCCCACTAAACCACTAGGCCGGCCATTGATGAGAAAACGAACGTTTCCGGAGCCACGTAGAGAGACGTTTCCTTCCAAGTCAACGGCTACGCTGGGCAACTGGCGGAGGAGATCTTCGGCAGAACCACCAGCGGCAGCAACACTTTTTTCGACGTTGAAGACCTTACGGTCCAGGCCTAATTCCATCACGGCCCTTTCGGCGGTAACAACGACTTCGGCGAGGTATTGCCCCTCCGTTCCTAGTGGCAGAGAACCCATGCGGAAGAAACGCTCAGCTTCACTCAGTTCGAGCTCCCGGTTTTCCGTATCGTAACCAAGAAAGCTCGCCTCTAAACGGTAATCACCGAAAGGAATTCCGGTAAGTTGAAATTTTCCATCGATATCCGTTGTCGTACCCGTAACCAGGCTATCAGAAATGGTATAGATGACAATGTTGGCAAAACCAATTGGTTCATCCGTTGTAGCATCAATGAGGACGCCCCCTACCCCACCTTCGCCCGGGCTTAGTCTAGGATCGCTTTGGGCAGCAAGTGAAAAACTAGAAAGAAGAAACAGTAATAAAAAACACAGCTGCCCAAATAGGCAAGTCCGTTGCTGGGTAATGGCAAAATTCAAGATTTAGTGATTTTTGGCTAGTGGGTAAAGCTGGTGAACCCCGAACAGGTCATTCAGTTCGGCCCTAACGGACCGTTAACACCTTATTTACGAATACATGTAGATACATGGGACATGATTTATTGAATAATCCTTCTGGTTTGCTGGCATGGATTATCAGCTTAAAATCTAGCGTAAGGTTGCTATACAGTCGTGTCGAATTGGTCGGCCTGTAAGGCGATGTTCCTTGCCCTAATAACTTAACGCAGCACCTGCGACCGCGCCCTTATTATCTTGCCCCAATGAAGTCAATACTATATGCCCTGTTTCCTTTCCTGCTACTCACGACCTGCTTCTCAGTAGAAGAAAGTGCGGCTCCGTCAATTACGCTGACCAATGAATCACTTTCCCTTACCGTAGAACCCGCCATTGGGGGGAGAATTGCCAGCCTGAAATTGGCCGGTCAGGAAGTATTGAACACCAAGCGGGACAGCCAGAACGTGCAATGGGGCAGTACGGTCTGGACGAGCCCTCAGTCCGACTGGAAGTGGCCACCGATAGCTGCCTTTGATGCAAAAGCTTTTACGGTAGAGGAACTCCGAGAAAATGTGCTGTTACTTGTCAGTGAGCGGGACTCGGCCACGCTCCTCCGGATGCGCAAATGTATTTCACTAGGCTCCGACAATGAGGTGGGCCTCACCTACTGGCTCACCAACGAAGGAAATTCTACGGTGAAGGTGGCAGTCTGGGAGAACACCCGCTTGCCTTACGCCGGACGGATTGAGTTTCGGGCAGATTCCATCCGTTTTACTCAGGAAACCAACCCCATAACTTACCGGGATTCCATTGCGACAATTCACTTCGATGATCGCCACTCAGGTCGCACTAAAGTGTTTACGGATTTGGTCACGGATTCAGTAACGTACTTTAACGCCGGGCTGGCCTTCACTAAATACACGACGATTACTCACTTAGTCCACACTGCCCCAAAGCAAGCACCACTGGAAATCTATTATGACCCCGAGGCCGGTTTCATGGAATTTGAACTCCAAGGAGAGTATAAACTACTGGCACCAGGAGAAAGCGTAAGTTTGAGGGTGAAATGGAAAGTAAAAGAAAGTGGGTAATAGTAGTTGGGCGAGCCAAATAACCAATTACTATTCACCAAATGCCAACTACTTCCTCAAGCTCCAGACCTCGTGAATAGGATCGCCCTTAGTACTGTACCCGCGATGGATCCAGTCGCGTTTGAAGAGTTTGAAATCGAAGCTTAACTGGCTACCCGCCCGTTCGGGGTCCTTACTGAAAAACTCGATTTTTTCGATGTAAAGGCCATTTTCATTGGTGGTATAGCTACCGCCGCCCGTGGCCCTAAACTCTTTAGTCTCGGTATTGAACGCGATCCACTGAAAGCGTTTTCCGGAAAGAACCTTCATGGTTTTACGCGGGCCGTCGCGGCGGCTACTAAGGTCCTGCATCTCTCCGTTACGCTTGCGGCCAATGATCTCCCAGGCACCAGACAGTTGCCCGGGGGTAAGATCATCTACCCGGGTCCACACTTTGTCTCCATTGAAAACAAGAATATTTCCTGTGAGCTGGTATGGCATGGTGGCTACCCCGCCAACTTGACTGGGGTCCGAAGAGTCGTACTCGTAGGTAAGACTAAAGTTATCCCAATCGGCTCGCCACTTACCGCCAAGAGTGGCCAGAAATTCTCCGGATTCAGGATGGTAAGAAGCCATACTCATAAAGCCATCGACGATCGTCATGGTCAGTTTAGACCGACGCCCTTCGCTATCAATAAAGCTGGATTCCCAGGCACCAAGAAGTTGTAAAGCGGGGGATTGGGCACC
>JBCDGT010000124.1:0-7641 GCA_038750915.1 Bacteroidota bacterium | reverse complement strand
CCGGTACGGGCCACCATCCTAAACAACGGTGCGGAGATGAACCTCATCGCCCTAGAAGGCCGGGACGTAAACGTAGAAAGGAACCAACGCATCAGCTTTACCCACGAATTAGATGCGAAACTGGCCAAAGGCTTCTACCGCGCCCAGATTTTTACCGACCTCGGGTTACTCGGAGCGGCGAACGTGCAGTTGCGGTAATAGTAGTCTGTTGGTTATTATTTGGTAGGTTGGTCTTTTGATACCCGCATACCGTTCGCTAGGCTTTGCCTTAGCTCACCTAGGTCTAGCCTAACTAACCCAAAGGGAAAATAGACCAACAGACCAATAGCAGTTGACGGTAAGATCAACGAACTAATAGACCAAAAGACCAACTTCTCTTGCGCTTTCTTTTCTCTCTTTCTTTTCTCTTTACTTTTTGCTTAAACGCCCAGGACCTTGTTTACGACCCGCCCCTGCGGGGAGGTTTACTCGTTACGGGCACCTTCGGGGAATTGCGGAGCGACCATTTTCATGCGGGGCTAGACTTTCGTGCCGTTACGAACACTCCGGTATACGCCGTTGCTAAGGGGTTTGTTAGCCGCATTGTTATTAGTCCGGGTGGCTTCGGGCAGGCCGTTTACGTCGATCACCCCGATGGGCATCGTAGCGTTTATGCGCATCTGGAAACCTTGCGGCCTGAGCTGTTGGATACCGTCCGAGCCGTACAGTTTGCTACTGAGAAATTTAGCCAAGTACTACGGTTTGACTCCACGGCCTTCCCCTTACAGCGGGGTGATCAGGTTGGTGGTGTTGGCAATCGCGGGCATAGCTTTGGACCTCACCTTCATTTTGAAATGCGGGAGATTGCGGGGGATGCGCCCGTCAATCCCATGGATTTTGGGTTCCTGATTCCCGATACGCGGCCCCCGCAAATTCGCCGCTTGCGGGTATATGAACTGGACGAACGTGGCCTGGAATTGACTACCCAGACCTTCTCATTAAAAAGTACCCGTGAAGGCGGTTACCGTGTGGGTGATACGGTTGTTGTCAACTCGCCCCGCATTGGTCTGGCCCTGAAAACCTACGACCGGCAAAACGGCATGCCGAACTGGAACGGTATTTACGGCGGCGAGCTTTACGCGGACTCTACCCAAGTTTTCCGCTTCACCTTTGACCGCATTCCCTTCGAGCAAACGGAGTACCTGAATGCGCTGACGGACTACGCTGACTGGACGCAAAACACCAGTTGGTACCATCGCTTCTGGGCGCTGACGCAGGATGCCATGTTTTGGTTGCCAACAGCAAAGGGTGGTGGTTATGACGGAACTTTACACTTACGGCCCAATCTACCTTTACCGGTAAGAATGCGAGTGCTGGACCATGCTGGGAACGTCTCTGAACTGGATTTTACCATGATTTACCGGCCGGGGAACCCTCCCCAGGTTAACCGTCCCCACCAGTATTTCTTGCCGGCTGGCGAGCGGAGTATCATTGATAACGGTGCCCTCCGGCTAGAGTTTCCGGCGACGGCCCTGTACCGGGATTGCTACTTCCAGTACGCCAGTCTCCCTGATGCCTCGGCTAACCTGCTGAGTGAGACCCACCAGCTTCACCAAGCCCATACTCCGCTACACGGCCGGACTAGGGTGGCCATCCGGCCCCACGCACCCATAGCGGCAGAGCTGCGCGATAAAGTAGTATTAGGCAGCTGTGATGAAGAAGGCCATTGGAGTGGCCGGGGAGGTAGTTGGGAGGAAGACAATCGTTTCTATTCCCGTATCTCCTCCTTCGGAAATTACGCTCTTTACTTGGATACGATTCCACCGACGGTGGCTATTAATTATTTCTCCACTGACCTACGACGTAGCGGCGGCTTCAGCGTGTTGATCACAGATAATCTTTCCGGAGGCGGACTCCAGTATCGCGGCACCATTGACGGTAAGTGGGTACTGCTAGAATACGACATCAAAAACGATAAACTCACCTACGACTTCGAGGACGGGGACCCCGGCCCAGGGGAGCATAACTTCGCGCGGGAGGTAAGTGACCGGCTGGGGAACACGACTCACTGGGAGCGAAGGTTTCGACGGTGAGGATAGTTGCCGCTGTCTACTTAGTCTTATGGGGCGACTTTGTCAGGATTTGATTATTTCATTTTATGGACAGTCACCGACCCATAGGTTGGCATTCCTTCGCTAGAGTAAGGCGAATTTTGGGTTCGGTGCGCGCTGAAAACAGAAACCGCAACTAGCTACGGAACAGCTAATTGCGGTTAAAGGAAGAGGTTGGGAGCGGATTCGAACCGCCGTAGCAGGTTTTGCAGACCTGAGCCTAGCCACTCGGCCACCCAACCAGGGGGACGCAAAAGTAGCTCCGTTGGTGGGGATAAGCCAAACTTTGGAGCCAATTTTTTGCTTTGTGCCGCATTAACGTACCAACGCCCACCGAAGTTGCGCGAACAGGAACCTTTAGCGCAATAGGTTCACCACGCCGGATCGCTGGCGTCGTTGGCCGTCATTGGCTTGGTAGCTTAATTGATAGAGGTAGGCGCCGGAGGGTAATAACTGACCTTTGCTGTCGCCAGCCCAGCCGGCGGCGGGGTCGTTAGTAGAGAAGAGAAGCCCTCCCCAGCGATCGAAGATCAGCAGTTGGTAGCCATCTGGAGAAGGAAGACTGGAGAAGAAAGGTCGGAAGACTTGGTTCGTGGCTTCCAGGGCATTGGGGCTAAAAGCATTTGGTAGGTAGACTTCCGTGGGCGCTTGTACGCAAACAATCTGGGAGGCGAAGATGAAAGTGCGGGAGGAGGCACCGGAGCCGGTAGCTTGGAAATTGGCTTCTACAAAATAGCAGGCGATACCGTCAGGGTCGGGCGTATTGTCGGTGAAAGTAAGGCCCGTAAGGCCGGAGGCAATGGCACTGTACATGGCACCTGCGGCCGCGCCCTCGTTAGTAACGGTAGCGCGGTAAAGGGTGTAGCTCGTAAAACCGGCTAAGTTATTGATGAGCGGCGTCCAGCTGAGGTTGTTCTGGCCGGCAAAAAGGGATTGGCCGCGCAAGTAAACGGGCTCTACCTCATTGGTTGTTACTTCACGCATGCATTCGTCCGTGAGGCGCAAGCTAAGGGTTTCCCCCTGCTGCAATCCATCCGGCGGCAGGGGAACGAAAAAGTTGCCAGCACCGGTGAAGAAGGGGGTAGGTAGCGGGCTGCCGATCAATTCATTCCCGCGGTTAATTAACAACAGGGCCTCGTCGAGAATGGGGGCACTATCGGGTTCTTCATACCCTAGTAGCAAGCCTGGCGGATTCGTCGTAAAGCCTGCTCCGTATAGGGGGAAATCTCGGACAGGTTGACTGAAAGCCACGGTTTGACAGGCAATCACCGAGCGGACACGGCCACCACCTTGAGCGAGTTCGGCTTCTACGTAGAAGCAGAGGTCTTCGCCGTCGTTGGCCTCTGTGTAGCTGACTGTAGTCGCATTAGGCGGGAAGGTGCCGACGGCAGTAAAAGCACCACCATTTACGGAAACGAACAATTCTAACAAGCTGGAGGGCAAGTAGACACCAAGCGCTTCTTGGTCAATGGTAAGCTCAATATCGGAGGCACAACCTGTGCCACCAGTAGCGGCTAAAGACATAGGAGATACGATGGTGCCTTGCGGGCTATCATTGCCGCAAGCGTCGAGCGCCACGAGGCGAAAGCGACGTTCATCAGCGGGTGGATTGCCCGCCGTGAAGGGAAAGCGAAACTGGGTGGTGGGGGCCAGCACGGTCCCGATTTCGATAATGGAAGTGGCGAGTACTTCTAATATACGGTAGGAGCTTACCTCGGGTGAGGTAGAGGCTTGCCAACTCAGGATAATCTCATTGTCTTCTACTCCCGTAAACTCAACTATTGGGGTTAGGGGAGGTAGATTATCGAGGGTGTCGCTATTAATCACTACTTCTCCCGGGCAGTTGTAGCGGTAGCGAAGAAAGTAAAAGCGTAGCTGACCGGAAGGGTTAGCGTCTTGGTATTCCGTTAGCGCGGGATCCGTTAACGCTGCGATCATGGCGTAAGGACCATTGATATCGGTGGCGGAGAATATTTCCGTGGCTTCATAAGGGCCGCAGGCAGTGGAGGTATTAGCCCAGCGCAATATCTCCATCCCCGCTTCCGAGCGGGTACAGAGAAAATCTGGTGGCTCCACCTGTGCAAACAGGGCCGAGCTAAGGAAGAGGAGCGTAAACAAAACTGCGCTGCGCAAGGAAGAGTTGTTTCTGGGGTAATGCACGTGATGACGCGGATAAAACGCAGAAAGCGGACTTACGTTGTGCGTTTAGCGGACAATTCTTAGCACCAAGCTTCTTTGCGGGACCAAAGCTGAAATACTTAGGAGACCAAAGTTTTATCAGTTTATTCGAGTGGCCAATGCCACCTATTTTTATTGCATGAATCAATTCTACCGCGCAGGCATATCTGATGCACTGGCTATTTCACTATTAGCGGAATTCAGCTTTCGCACTACTTTCCGCGAGAGCTTTTGGGATCACCAAGACTTAGACGTTTACTGTCAAAAGACCTTTAACTACGCTAAGCTTAAAAGCTCCTTGGCCAAGGAAGAAAACCATTTTATAGGGCTTAAAGTGGAGGAGGAATTGGTTGGTTACGCGAAGCTCAAGCTAGCGGATAGGCCCATTCAGTTGCAGAAGATTTACCTCCACCCCGACTTTATTGGTCGGGGCTTGGGGCAGGCATTATTACGGAAATGTATAGAGATTGCCAAAGCGACTGGTGGTCGCCGGCTCTGGCTCGCCGTAGAAAGTGGGAACACCGCAGCGATCGCATTTTATCTACGGCAAGGGTTTGCAGAAGTAAGGACGTTTGACTTTCAAATTGGTAGTCAGACCTTCCAATTTCTACGGATGGAAATTAATCTATAGTAGGGGTGATCCAAGAAGGGCCGGTTGCTTAGCAGCCGGCCCTTCTAAAGTGTTGTATGCTGGAAAGGAATTACCCCTGCATGGCTTTCACCATCGTTACCCCAATTTCGGCGGGGCTTTTCACTACGTGGATGCCACATTCCGCCATGATCTTCATCTTGGCCTCTGCGGTGTCTTCGTGACCACCAACAATGGCACCAGCGTGGCCCATCGTGCGGCCTTTTGGTGCAGTCTGTCCGGCGATAAAGCCGACAACAGGCTTAGTGCCATACTCCTTGACGTAGTGTGCGGCTTCGGCTTCCATAGTGCCACCGATTTCGCCAATCATGATGATGCCGTCCGTTTCCGGATCGTTCATCAGTAACTCAACAGCATCCTTGGTGGTGGTACCAATAATGGGGTCTCCACCAATACCGATACAGGTGCTTTGGCCCATGCCAGCTTTAGTGACTTGGTCAACCGCCTCGTAGGTCAACGTGCCGGAGCGAGAGACAATACCGATGCGGCCAGGATGATGGATAAAGCCAGGCATAATACCACACTTCGCGGCTCCTGGAGTGATCACACCGGGGCAGTTAGGCCCGACGAGGCGGCAGTCGTAGTCCTTAATATAAGACCGCACTTTTACCATGTCTTGCACCGGAATACCTTCGGTTATACAGATGATTACTTTGATGCCAGCGGCGGCGGCTTCCATGATCGCGTCACCAGCGAACGGTGGTGGTACGAAAATAACGGAGACATCCGCTCCTACTTCCTTTACGGCTTCGGCAACGGTGTTGAAAACGGGAACACCCAGGGTGGTTTGTCCACCCTTACCAGGGGTTACACCGCCTACTAAATTGGTGCCATATTCTTTCATCTGACCGGCGTGGAAGTTGCCTTCTTTTCCGGTGATGCCCTGAACGATAATATTCGAATCTTTGTGTACTAAGACTGCCATGAGTAGTTTTAAATGGTTTCTTGGTTTGGAGTTTTAGGAGCTGGAAAATGAGAACTGGGAGCTGGTAGGTCAGTACTAGTTCCCAGTTCCAAGCTCCTATTCTTCGTCTTCGACGATGATGAAGACGTCTTCATCGTCCTTTTGCATGTAGTAGCTTTCCCGAGCGAAGCGTTCTCGGTTGGTTTCCATGTTAAGCTTTTCGGCCTCGGCCGCATCGATCAACTCATCGTATTCTTCCAAGTCTTGCTCCAGTCGGTCTACGGTACGGCCCAGGGTAAACTGGGTGGCCACGTCGTGGCGATCGATAAAAACCATAAAGAAGGTGAAGGCTACCAACGTAAGGAAGTAGCGATTCCGGAGATAAGGCGGAATTTTTAGCCATAAGGCTTTGAGCGGATCGGGCTTTTGCTTCTTTAAGGCCATGCTTGGAAACTAGGAACTAGGAGCTAGGAACTGGAAAGTATGGGCAAGTTACATCATATCGTACACTAGCTCCCAGTTCTTAGCTCCTAGCCAGCTATTTACTTGCCGATTTTCTTTAATAGATCACGACCAGGGAAGTAGGCGGTGCTACCGAGTTCTTCTTCAATGCGAAGCAGCTGATTGTACTTAGCGATCCGGTCGGAGCGGCTGGCGGAACCCGTTTTGATCTGGCCACAGTTGAGGGCTACGGCGAGATCCGCGATGGTCACGTCCTCGGTCTCCCCGGAGCGGTGGCTCATCACGCTGGTGTAGCCGGCGCGATGGGCCATGGTTACGGTATTGATTGTTTCGGTCAGGGAGCCAATCTGGTTTACCTTCACCAAGATGGAGTTAGCACTCCCTTCGGCAATACCGCGGCTGAGGCGCTCGGTGTTAGTTACGAAGAGGTCGTCACCGACCAGCTGGCAGCGGTCGCCGAAGCTATCGTTCAGGGCGGCCCAGCCGGCCCAGTCGTCTTCGTCGAGGCCATCTTCGATGGAGAAGATGGGGTATTTGTCTACCCACTGCTTCCAGTAGTCCACCATAGCAGCGGACTCGATCTTGCGGCCATCCGATTTGTGGAAGTGGTAAACGCCTTCCTTGCTGTCGAAGAATTCCGAGGCAGCAGCGTCCATAGCGATCATCATGTCTTCACCGGGCTTGTAGCCAGCAGCTTCGATACTTTGCAGGACGATTTCGATGGCCTCGTCGTTGCTCTTAATGTTGGGGGCGAAACCACCTTCGTCACCAACGTTAGTACTGTAGCCTTTGCTCTTCAGTACTTTCTTCAAGTTGTGAAAGGTCTCTACGCCCATCCGCAGGGCTTCACTGAAAGTGTCAGCTCCGAGCGGGAGGATCATGAATTCCTGGAAATCGATGCTGTTATCCGCGTGGCTACCACCGTTGAGGATGTTCATCATCGGCACCGGCATGGTGTGGGCGTTTACGCCACCGACGTAGCGAAACAGGGGAAGGTTTTGTTCTAGCGCTGCGGCTTTGGCGCAGGCCAAGCTCACGCCGAGGATAGCGTTGGCACCCAGCTTTCCTTTGTTGGGGGTACCGTCCAGCTCAATCATCGTTTCGTCGATGTAGCGCTGGTCCGTCACGTCGACACCAAGGAGCTCTTCAGCAATCTTTTCTTCTACGTTAGCTACTGCCTTGAGTACGCCCTTACCGAGGTAGGTGTCTTTATCGCCGTCGCGTAATTCTACGGCTTCGTACTTTCCGGTACTGGCGCCACTGGGCACGGCCGCGCGGCCTACGGCTCCATCGCCGGTTAAGACTTCTACTTCAACGGTGGGGTTGCCACGGCTATCTAAAATTTGCCGGGCTCGGAT
>JBCDGT010000123.1:0-7644 GCA_038750915.1 Bacteroidota bacterium | reverse complement strand
GGGGATTACTCTTTCAAAAGCAGCAAAAGTTCGCTGCCGCCGCAGCGATGTATCAGCGTGGATTAAGCCCAATTTTTCAGAATAGCAGAGAACCCGTAGCTAATGTACTTATCCTGAGGGGGAATCGAGGGTACAACCTTTATCAAGCGGGAGATTTCGCTGCGGCTGAGCGGGAAATTCGGGCGACGATCCAAGACTGGCTTAATGCAGATTTGTCTCAGGAGACCGTTTCCCGTTACCTCGCTTTTTGTTACGGGTATTTAATGATGCCCCTAAGGACAAGCAAGCAGTACGAGCAGATCGATCAAACATTGGCGCAGGGACTCCACCATGCCCGCAGTATTAGCCCTAATGGAAAAGGACGTGCCCTTGGCACCCTTTACACCTACGCGGCGATGGCTGCGGCTGATCAGCATGATTTTTCGCGGGCGGACTCCCTGTTCCAATTAGCCACTTATTCGCTTACGGACAACAGTGAGTTGTCTGGGCCCGCCCAGCTTCCCGGCATCGCAGGGAATCTGTTTTATGGCCAGGAAGAAATAATGGAGTTACTCGAAGCTCGCCGCCAAGCATATCGGCAATCTTTTGCCGCCGGCCACCAGGAGGGCTTAGAAAACGCGCTCTTGGTAAGCTACAAGATCGATACGCTCTTGCGGCAAAGTCGTCAACAACTCAGTCTTACCGCCTCCCTTGAGCAATTTATTGATCAAGAAAAAAGGCATTACGTCACCGCCGTTGACCTTGCCCTACAGCTGTATCGAAATACGGATGAAGACCGATACTTACGTACGGCTTTTCACTTCGCATCCAATCAGAAAAGCAATTTATTACGTCAATACTTGATGGTGCCAAAACTGGCGGAAAATTTTGGTCTTCCTGCCGAACTTATTGCTGAGCAAACGGAGTTAGAACTTCAGGTATTGACCACGGAAAAAGCATTGTTGTCCGCTAATAAAGCGGACGTCTTAACGCTACAGAGGAAGTTATTGGGCCTGAATCACACACTTGGGGCGATGAGGAAAGATATCGCCACCTCCTATCCGGCTTACGCTCTTGCCCTACGTGGCTATCCACCGGTTAACGTAGCGGAGGCGCTGTCTTCATTGGCCGAGGACCAATTGGTCGTTGAGTATTTCCTCTCCCAAGATTCCATCTACGCTTTTACGTTGGCAAAAGCTGATGGCTTAGGTTACCTCGTTTTTGCTCGCCCTGAAAGCTTGCCGGCCATGGTTCAGGAAGTAGTCGATGGTGGCGCGGCCGCAGGTGCCATGTACGATCAATTGCTAGCCAGCATCATTCCTGAAGAGGGTATCACGCGGCTGCAAATCATTCCAGACGGTATATTATGGCAGTTACCATTTGCGGCACTCCGCACGCCAGATAACCGTTTTCTTATCGAAAAGGTGGCGGTAAGCTATGCCTATTCTTCTTCTCTTTTATTCGATGAATCGCTTGCGCAAAGCTATGAGCGGAAAAAGGATAAATACCAAGGCTACGGTATTGATTATCTGCGCTTGCTTAAACGGATTAGCAGTCCCGGCGAGCGTTCTGCAGAAGTAAACCGCCTTCGGGACATTGGACACCTGCCATTTGCTACTAAGGAGGTCGCCACTGCTGCCAAAATTATTGGTGGACGTGCCCTGTTGAATGAAGAAGCCACCAAGACTCGCTTTTTGGCGGAGGCTCCTACTGCTAATATTATTCACGTATCCATGCACGGCCTTCTGGCGGAAAATCCTTTGGAGTCCGCCTTGGTTTTTCGAAGTGAGGACGACACGAAAGCCTATGAACTTTTGTACATGAAAGAAGTTCTTGGCACCCAATTCCCTGTGGCTTTAGCGGTACTCAGTGCTTGCCATACGGGGAATGGCTCCCTACAAGCCAGCGAAGGAATGCAAAGCCTCGGCCGGGCCTTTACCGCAGCAGGTAGTAGTAGTACCATTGCGAGTAGTTGGGAAGCTAAAGACGAAGCTACCCACCGTATCTTAACGGACTTCTATCGCCACCTTCGTACTGGTGCCCCTAAGGACGTTGCTTTACAGAGCAGTATCATTACTTTTCTCCAGGATGGGACCCCTGCTGATCGCCGGCCTGAGAACTGGGCAAATCTTACCCTCACTGGTTCAATAGCCGCAGTATCGGGCCGAACGCCAACTTGGTGGATTTTAATTGGGGGGCTGATCGTATTAGGAGGGGGAATGTGGTTCTATAACCGCAAGTCGCGTCCGATTTGACCCCTTACTGTTGTTTTGTTTTTCTACAGTTAGCATATACACAGCTCAGTAGGTATTCAATACGCCTAGTGTGATACCCATTTTTTAGGGCTGTTAGCTTGCTCTTCGTTAACATTGCTGGCACCCGCGCCCGCGCCCAACTCCGAGCAAAGTGATCTTGCGCAGCAAAAATTCCGTCGATAAATTCCAAGCACCAGTCCAAGCGGGTATCGGAAGAGCAACCAAGGCCTTACCTTAGCGTTTCTACGAACACAAACCACCCCATGTCCAATCTCGCAAAAGCTTTTGATACTATGTCCCAAGACGATGACCGCTTCGCCAACGTGCTCATGAAAGCCCTGGAGGATAAGAACCTGGAAGGCTTTGACTACCTGGAGTTCAAGCAGTCCGTAGCGAAAATGCTGGAAATTGGGATGGATTCGGACACCGCCATCCGCGCTGCCTTCGGTACTGGCTCCACGGTAGGTCTTACGCTGGAGAAACTCATTAAAACGGCCAAGTACTACACCGAGGTGCTGGAGGACGAGAAGTCCAAGTTCATGAACAGCATGGAGAAGCACCTCATGAGCAACGTAGAAGGGAAAGCTAAGCAAACCGGCGAGCTGAAAAAGAAGATCGCCAACTGGGAAGCCAAGATCGAACAACTACAAGCTGAGGTGGCCAAGGCCAAGGCCAAAATTGAATCTGCCGACGCCGAAATCAACGCCGCTAAAGACAAAGCGGACATGAACCAACAGGGGTTCGATGATGCCCTGGAGGTGATCACCGCAGCTATCCGGCAGGACGTTGCCGATATTACGCGCGTGCTTGGGTAAGATGGACGGGAAATCCCGTAACTTGTGATTCCTTCTTTCGCCATACTCTTTCATACGATCCGCATTTAATGGCTCAATTTCCCGCCGACGCTACGCCGCCAAAATCTTTCTGGAAACGCCCCGAAGGCGTTACTGGGCTCATTTTTCTGATCGCCTTACTAGCGGGTGGTGCTTTTTTAGTCTCCTCCTTTTGGTCCCTGATCGCTGGCTTCGTCACAACAACGGCTGGTATTGTGGTGTCACTCGTTGTTTTAGCGACCATCCTTTTCGCCGTAGTAGATCCCAGGACCCGGACTCTTTTGAGCTATATGTATAAGAGTGCCATGCGCACCATTACGGGTGTTTTCGTGAATATCGATCCCATCGGGATCCTGAAAAGCTACATCGAGGAGTTGGAAAAGAACCTCGGTGAAATGCGCAAGCAAATTGGTAAATTAAGAGGGCAGGTGCGCCACCTGAAAACCCTGATGGAGACGAACGAGAAAGAGGTGCAAAAACAGCTCAAACTCGCCAAGCTCGCTAAAGAGAGGGGTAAGAACCAGCAAATGATTCTCAGCAGCCGCCGCGCGGCGCGACTGCGGGAGAGCAACCAAAAGTACCAAGTGTTGCTCAACAAAATGGATGTTCTTAACCGAGTCTTGAACCGGATGCACCAAACCTCCGAAGTGCTCCTGGAAGATACTCGCGATCAAGTCTCCCTAAAGATCGAAGAGCGCAAGGCCATTCGTGCCAGCCACGGGGCCATGAAATCGGCCATGTCAGTCATTAATGGAAATCCGGACCAACGGGCCATGTTCGATGCAGCGATGGAAAATATTGCCGACGACGTAGCCAATAAAGTTGGGGAGATGGAACGCATGATGGAACTCAGCCAGGACTTCATGTCTTCCGTAGACCTCCAGAACGGAGTGTTTGCCGATGAGGGCCTGCGTATGCTGGAGGAGTGGGAGCGGAAGAGTGAACTACTGCTCACCGGCGGACACATTGAAGCCGCCGGAACTAATACTTCTACGGGGGAAGAAACCCTGGACCTCGACTCGATTCCGCAGCGAGAAAAAAACGTGCAAAAGCGGGGTGGTGGAGAGAACTACGATCAGTTTTTTGATTAGCCCCGTCAGTATGATGTCGATGCGCTTGTTTTTCCTTTTCTCACTACTCTTTTACCTACCGCTAGCCGCGCAAAATGAGTATTTCCAGCAAGAAGTTCATTACGACATTAAGGTTCGTTTGGACGATCAATTGGATGAGTTATTTGCCGACCTACAGCTGAAGTATGTTAATAATTCTTCCGATACATTACGAGAATTATGGTTACACTGCTGGCCGCGCGCTTACCAAGATAATACTACGGCTTACGCCCGGCAAGAATTGAGAAATGGTGACACAGACTTTCATTTTTCTGAGGTAAGTGAGAGGGGAACACTGGATAGTTTAAGCTTTCGGGTGGATGGCTCCCCCGTCGATCACACCTTCGACGCCAACAATACGGATATTGCACTTATCCGGCTAAATCAAGGACTTCTTCCGGGAGCAAGTATTCTTATTGAGACCCCTTTTTGGGTTAAAATTCCCGCTAGCTTCAGCCGCTTGGGACGTGTAGGGAATAGTTACCAAATCACCCAGTGGTACCCAAAACCAGCCGTCTACGATCAGGAGGGCTGGCACCCTATGCCCTACCTAGATGCTGGCGAATATTTTGCGGAATTCGGAAGTTTTAAAGTCGCCATTACGCTACCCGAAAATTACGTGGTGGGCGCCACTGGCGTTTTGCAAGAAAGCGAAGAAAGGGAATGGTTGTTAGAAAAAGCTACTCAGGATCGGAAAGTATTAAGCCAACGTGGTGATTTAGCCGACGACTACGTGGTGGAAGCAGCTCCTGCTTCTGCCACTACCAACAAGACGATAACCTACCTTGCGGAGGACGTCCATGATTTTGCTTGGTTTGCCGATAAACGCTTTAAAGTCTTACACGATACTTTACGGCTGGCTCGTACTCGGTTTACGGAGGAGGGGCCCCGAAAATCCGAGTTGGGACAGAAAGACAAGGACCAAGAAGCTGTGGATATTTGGGCGTTTTTCACCGAAACGGAGGCCCGCTACTGGACGGCCGCTACCGATTACTTAAAGCGAGCAACACGCTTTTACTCCGAGCACCTTGGCCCCTACCCTTATCCTCAGGTCAGTGCGGTGCAATCAGCGCTAAGTGCAGGTGGAGGAATGGAATATCCGATGATTACCGTGATTGGGCTTAGCCAATATGCTGCCGAGCTGGATGAAGTACTGGCCCATGAAGTTGGCCACAATTGGTTCCAGGGTATCCTGGCGAGCAATGAGCGGGAGCACCCCTGGCTGGATGAAGGCCTCAATAGCTACTACGAGCAGCGATACATGGCGACTTTTTACCCCAATCGGCCACAATCAAAAATTCTTGGTAGAGCCATTAACCTAGACCGACTCGGCTACGAATATAGCAGCCGGCTTGGGGTTGATCAACCACCTGCTACCCCTTCGGATAGTCTTAGTTTTTGGAACTACTGGATCAGTGCTTATAGTAAACCAGCTTTGTCTCTGCATCAGTTAGCCGCCCGGGCAGGAGAAGACAAGGTCGACGCTGCTTTTCGCGCTTATTACGAAAACTGGCAATTCCGTCACCCAGGGCCGGAAGCTTTCTATGCTGCACTTGAGCAGTACGTTAATGCAGCGGAGGTCGCGGATTTTCGAGCAGCCATAGAAACTACGGAGCCCCAAGAGTACCTTCCCGAACCGGCTGAAGATAGGTTTTATCAACTCAAATTAATCAGTGGCCAAAGGGAGGCCGACTTCAAAAAGCTCTTTTACCTTCCTCTACTGAGTAGTAACCGCCATGACGGTTTGATGGCTGGTCTTGCCCTCCACAATCGTAGCCTAAGTCCCCGAAAAATAGAATGGATAGCGGCCCCTTTGTACGGCTTTAAAAGTAAGCAACTTACGGGCATGGCCGGTGCTCGTTTACGGGTTCCCATGGCGAGTAAAAGTATTCGTCAACTCGTGCTCAGTTCCGGAGTGAATAGCTTTAGCAATTTTACCCTAGACACTACTCAACAAGCTTATGCCTACCGGAGAATCGGGGCAAGGGCGGAGCTTTTTTTTAACCACCCGGCGATCACTCTGCGTAGGAGTAGTCTTTTCTTCCAGGCAGTAGATATTAGCCAGAACCGCCCAGTTTTTTCGGGTAGCCCCGTACCCGTAGGAGAGCAGCGCCAAAATGAACTCTTTTTTCGTCTAGGTTATCGGTGGGAAAGGCGTACGGAAATCAACCCATTGCAGTATGCGCTTACTTTGGAGTATAAGGATATTGGCAACGAACAGAGCGCATTTCTAGCCAATCACCTGAGGTTAGATGCTAGGATCAACGGTGCTTACCAATACGACCAAGATAAATTCCTTCACTGGCGGATATTCGGTGGTTATTTTCTGAGCAACGACTTGCGGGAGAGTTCCCGTTTTGGCCCTAGTTCCCTGGCTTTGGTGGACAATGCTAACAGTGATTACCGCTACGAAGAACTCTATTTCGGTCGTAATGCCCCTACCGGCAACTGGGGCGAACAGCAACTGGGCTTGCAGCAGGGTGGTTTCCGAGCGCCCATTAGCCGCGCCTTTAATTTTGGCCAGAGTAATACTTATCTCATGGCCCTCAACCTCGATGCAGACCTTCCCTTTAATACGGAAGGAATTCCACTAGGCGTATTCTTAGATGCTGGTTACTACGGGACAAAGGCCACCAGTTCGGAACCAATCTCCGGAGAATTCAGCTGGGTGGCAGGGCCTTCTCTCAGTTTTATGGGGGGGAAAGTTGGGGTGTTTTTACCGGTCGTTGCTGACCCCGATACCAAAGCATTATTGCTACAACGTGGCAACCTGCTGCGGCGGATCAGCTTCCGGCTTAATTTGTCGGAATTTTTACCCTGGCGGTGGATAGACAGTAAGTATTGAATTCAATTATAGAATGGGTGAATGAGCGGATGATGGAATGGTAAATCCGTAAAAGAATTTAGTACTCTATTCTCGGATTACCTTATTCTCGCATTCCTGCATTCACTATTTGAAACCTTAACACAAGGTTTATCTTTGCCCACCATGACACTTAACGATCTTTTCCAGTACGCGCTTGATCATCCAGCCAACGTCCTCTTCTATTTTGCTTTGATTCCCTTCGCTGCCTTGCTAGCGGGCTGGATGGAAAGAGAAGAAGGGCACTTGCCGCCTTGGAACTATCTCTACAGTACTTTGGTGTACTTGGTTGCGGTTCCTGCTATTCTGTCCGTAGCCTACTCCGTGTATAAATGGTTGTTCGAGCGGGCGAGTATCTTGGATGCTAACCTGATGCTTCAGGTACTGCCCATTGTTAGTATGTTTTTGACCTTCTTCATCATCAAGCGCCAAGTACGCGTTGAAGACTTGCCCGGCTTTGGTCGCCTGGGTGGTTTGGTAATGATGATTTCCGCTGCGATCATTATCATGTGGTTTATCGACAGAGTGCGGATCGTTGTCTTTAGCTATATGCCCATCCAGTATTTGCTACTCATTTTCCTGGTGTTGCTGGCTTTTATCCGGTT
>JBCDGT010000122.1:0-7664 GCA_038750915.1 Bacteroidota bacterium | reverse complement strand
TTACCGATCAATTCACCGGCGATCACTTTTTTCTGGTCTAGGTCGACGATGATCAGGTAAGTATACCTTTCCTCATCCTTCAAGTAAGAGATGGTGGTAGCTATTTCTCCCGTGTACGTTGGCACTGAACCTCCCGCGGCGGTAGCTCGGGCGAAGCGGGAACCTAGTGGAGGACGGACCAAACGGCGTAGGGCTGCGGGCTCAAATTCAATGATATCAGTTAGTCGCATCTCGCTGCGGGCAGGGTCCCCGTTACCATCTTGGAGGATGAGCCAGCTCGGATTGGTCGACTTCATGCCTTTTCCGTTGATGCGGTACCCACTGGCGTCAGGTACGATCACCCGTCCGTCATCGGTACTGAAAAGATTCCAGGTTATAGAGGTGGGAAAGTAATTAATGGGGAATAAATCGAGGGCTTCAAAACGATTACCGTCTACTAAGAATCGATAAGCGTCCGTCAGGGAGGCCCCCCAGATTGTTACGGCCTGCGAGGAAGGATAGCGGTTAGCACTCACCATGTGCCAGGGCGAGGTGCCTACGTCTTTGCCTAGGGATTGTTCAAAGTCTCTTGCCTGCACGAGGCAATTGCTGGAGGTCGGTCCTTTAATCGCCGTGGAGGCTTGACGAGCGGGGCTAAAATGGGGTACCCCTAGCGGAGAAGTAGTGAAGTTGGGTGGTAGTTGAAAATTCTGATTTTCGAAGATTGGTCTGTGATCAGGCTCATCCAGCCGGTCTTGGGTACGATCCGTACGGGGAACCTGGGCGCGGCCGCAGGTGCTGGCTAAGGTGCAAAAGCAACAAAGCCATAAAGTAAGGTTAAATCTGTAGCGAAGCATAAGAGGGAAATTGGTGAATGGATGCTTTACCGGTATTTTCGGGCACATAACTCCTGAATTTGTGCCAGGGATACGAATCCTAACCCGTTTTCAATCAATAAAGGCCACGTTTCAATGAATGCATCGAGCCCTTTCCGTCGAATTTCACCCCTGGTACTCATTTTTGGGCTGTGGGTATTTACGGTAGGCTACTATCAGGCACATTTTCCACGTCCTTTGGGCCCTGGGTACGCCACCTTCTTCGTGCTGTTAGTAGCCGTTATTTACTGGACGGGAGTACGTCTCTTTCATCCGGGAGAAGCTTTTCCCTATGGTTACTTCAGTCTAGCTACATTTAGCTACGGTGTGGTAAGATGGTTATATACCTATTGGGTACTACAGCACTACCTACCTGATGATACCGTTTTTGCCCACCCAGAACGTGCTCCCTGGTACCTGTTCCCAACTTCCGCACTACTACTATTTACCGGCTACGGAATTGCCCAATACCGCTACCTACGACACAATTCGGAACCTAAAGCCGAATCTGCCCCTGCTCAAATACCAGTCCCGGCACCTGCGCCCACGCCCCAAATTGCTTTTCGTTCCAGTGGAAAAGAGATACGACTTCCAATAACGGAGCTTATTCGCGTACAAGCCAACGGAGAGTACTTGCTATATCACTGTCGTGACCGACGCTACCAACGTTTTCAGCGGCTTAAGGAAGCGGAAGTGGAATTACGCCCTTTTGGCTTTGTTCGTATTCACCGCTCCCACCTGGTGGCCCGTAGGGCGGTACGCTCTTTTTCTACGACCACGGTAGAATTAGAGGATGGCACGGTACTACCCGTTTCTAAGACCTACCGTGGCACCTTAAGCTAGTTTCGCTGCACTTTGGCGTCATCTAATGCAACTATCCTCCTTTTTTAGAGTCGTTTTTCCCAGATAATGAGAGAATGAGAACAAACCTATTTTGCCTACTATTGGGAGGTCTATTGCTTGCTTGTGAGCGGAATCCTTCCCCACCACTGCCGTCACTTAACGGAGTGTGGCAATCAATCGGCTCTGGCTGGATACTGGAAATACAAGACAGCAGCCAGTATACATTTTATGATGTCACCACCATTTCTTGCCTACCCACTCGCGCTGCGAGTCTTGCGGAAATCATGGAATCCCTCAGGGTAGTGGGAGATACACTTTCGTTCGCCAAGGGTGTGATGACTTATAAGTTTTCGCGGTTAAAACAAATGCCCTCCCTCTGCACTAGTGCTGTTTCTGAGCAGGATAAGCGAGAAGTAATGTACAATTACGAGGTGTTCGCAGCGACCATACGGGAGCATTACGCCTTTATGGAGTTGAATAATATCAATTGGGACCTGCTTTATGAACAAAAAAGGGAGGAATTAGCGAACGCACCCACTGAAGTAAACTTGTACAGAACTCTTGAAGAAACCTTAGATACCTTGGGGGACAACCACGCTTACCTGGAAGCAGATGAAGCCTTATATACCAGTATGGAGCTTAATGCAACAACTGAAGAGAATACTGCTGAGGAACAGTTGCCAGAATACGGCGATTTTCAAATTGCCAATTTAGTAGCTGAGCATCATTTGGTGGAAGATATGACGCAGGCGTCCTGGCTAATGAAGTGGGGTAAATTAACGGATAAGTTGGGCTACTTAGCGGTTAAGGCGATGTGGCTTTACGCTGATCTGGAAGTTCCTCAAACCTTAATTGATGAAATGGGTTACGTTGACGCCTTCGTTTCAACCTTCCAGCAAATGGACGAAGGTACTTACGTTGATCAAGAGGTAAAAGGAGCTGCCCGAATAATGGACCGCGTAATGGCAGATCTGGAGAATACGCAGGCAATAGTTATTGATCTACGGTTTAATGGGGGCGGCCAGGATGCAGTGAGCTTTGAAATTTTACGACGGTTTAACCCAAACAGAGAAAAGATCGTCACCGCTAAATGGAAACATAAAGAGGGGTATTCCCCAGTCCATGTTATCCATTTACCAGCGGAACAGGCGGCGTACACGAAGCCGATTTACATTTTAATTTCACCACAGACCGGGAGTGCGGCCGAAGCTTTTGCCATAGCTTCGAAGGCTTTAGACCATACAAAACTTGTAGGCTCTTCTTCTCTAGGGGCTACGTCTACCTCGCTGGAAAAAAAGCTGCCTAATGGTTGGTCTTTCGCGATATCCAATGAAGTATACATGGATACGATCGGGCAGAATTACGAAAATGTGGGCGTGCCCGTAGTATATGATTTTGATTACCCCAGAGATCGACAAGCGTTCTTTCGCTCCGTAGCCAATGACTTGGAAGCAGATAAGCGAGATATTTTGCGAATGATCAATAATCTGGAATGAATAGAAGCAGCTTGGTAACACATCCTAGTGTGCCTTGATAGAATTACTTATCTTATGCTTCATGGAAACCTACCACCGAAAATTTACCATCGGCGTTGATGATGCTTATGCAATAGGCGAAAAAGAGCTATTGTCTGATGCTACGGTAGGCTTATTAACCGTCCCCTTTCCAGCTGGTGAAATAATCTTCCCTTACGGAAACACGAGCTTTGCCTCTAATGGGTATTATTATTCCGCCAGTGCTTTTTTACTGCCAGAAATAAGAATAAGCCCAATGCTCACAGAACTGAAAGGGGATTATGCCGCTTTTGGTTTCTTTATCAGTCCGATCGAACTTTTCGAATACACCGGTCTTGGTTTTCCCGACATTAGGGGGAGCAAGAAACTAGCCAGGGCGTTAAAGCAAATGGCTGTTGAAGTTCAGTCGGGAAGTATCCTTAACCAAGTGGACTTCACCCGTCTATTGCATCAGCACCTGGATTTGCCCCAGCAAAGGGAAAACTGCTACCGTGTAATAACGGATTTTATCCAAGAGGTAGAAGCTTGTCGCGCAAGCAAATTAGTCGAGGTAACCAAAAGTATTGCCTTTTCTGGCAAACACTTACGGTCAACCTTTAAGGATGTCTTTGGAATTAGTCCTAAAAAGTACCTGCAATTAATTCAGATACAGCGCGTCTTAGGCGATATGGTTTGCGGCGAAAAATTTAGCCTTACGGACATAGCATATCGTAATGGCTTCTACGATCAATCACACTTCAATCGCGTATTCAAAAGATTTGCGGGACTGTGTCCGCGTACTTTTAGGAAAGGCTATCAACATTATGCCGCCATCTTTAAGAATACCTTGGTGCTTTAAGGTGCGTTTTTTCCTATTTTTTTATCCAGTATGGCCGCAGCTTTGGCTAAAAAAGAGTAATGACCTCCGAGCACAAACCTGGCTGGCTACAAGAGGCGGAGCAGACCTTGATCCGTTACTGTGGTGAATTTAGTGAAAGCTTGATTATAAGGGCAAAAGGCGCTTATGTATACACTGCTGATGGAAGAGAAATACTGGATTTCACCTCCGGACAGATGTGTACCATCTTTGGGCATAATCATCCCGATATCGTGACGGCCATTACTGCAGGTGCAGGGTCCTCTATTCATCTACTCAGTGCAATGCTGTCTCCTCCGGTGCTAGAGTTATCTAAAGCGCTGGCAGAAATACTACCGCCTGAATTGAGTAAATCCCTCTTAATGAGTACGGGGTCGGAGTCGAATGAAGTAGCTATTCGGATGGCAAAACTGGTGACTGGAGGCTTTGAAGTCATTGGCTTTACTGGTTCTTGGCACGGGATGACGGCGGGCGCACAATCGCACACTTATTCGCTGACCCGGAAGGGGTATGGTCCCGTAATGCCAGGTAGTTATGCTATTCCCTCCCCTAATTGTTATCGTTGCCCCATTCAACACTGCGAAAACCGGTGCGACACTACCTGTCTAGAGGTAGGGATGGCGCTGGTAGACGCGCAGTCTTTAGGTGCCTACGCTGCGGTTATTGTAGAACCGATTCTGAGTGCTGCTGGTATTATTGAGCTATCGGCAGACTATCTCCAGAAGCTACAAATGATGTGCTCAGATCGGGGCTTACTACTAATCTTTGACGAAGCACAAACGGGCCTGGGTCGCTTGGGTGATCGCTTCGGTTTCGAGCAGAGTGGGGTAGTGCCGGATATGCTCACTTTATCAAAAACCTTAGGAGGAGGCTTACCCCTATCGGCTACGATTACCTCGGACGAAATCGAAGAAGAGTGTTATCGCCGTGGCTTCATCAGTGTCACTTCCCACGTCTCGGATCCGTTGCCAGCGCGGGTTGGTTTAGCGGTACTTTCCATTTTGCTGCGGGAACGAATGGAGGCACGAGCTAAAGAAATGGGAAACTATCTGAAAAAGCAATTAATCGAAATAATGAACCGGTACGACTGCGTTGGTGACGTCCGTGGCCGTGGCTTATTACTTGGTATGGAAATTGTTACCGACAAAATCTCTAAAACGCCCGCTCCAGCGCTAGGGGCACTTATTTCCAACCGTTGTTTGCGCAATGGCCTTAGCATGAATATTGTCCGTGTGAAAGGCTATGGCGGTGTGTTCAGAATTGCCCCACCGCTAACAATAACCCGAGAGGAAATTGACTTGGGAGTAGCGATTTTGGATACGTCGATTAAAGAAGTCCTGGCGGAGAGATAATTACGGCTAGGCTAGGTCAAGACTTATAAATCACACCTATATCGCTTGCCAATCCTTGCAATGACCATCACTGCCACTCCATGTTGCGAGCCGCACTGATCTCCAGTCAGGGACTTGTGCTCCTAGCGTTTCGGCTAAAATCCGATGTCGTAATACTTTTCTTCAATATGGCAGTGGGAGTAGTTCATATAGGTGGCATAAATTAAGCCCGGAGTATATGACCTACTTTAAGCGGCTAAAGTGTTCTTCGATCTTGTAATGCTGGTATTTGTCGGAATTGATCACTCCTCGCTGGATCAATTCCGTAGGTTTCACCTCCATGGCAAACAAGTTGGTATCTCCCACCGCGGATTGATCCCAAGACCAGGCTAAGATGGTCTCCTCATACTCTAAGCCCCGAAGCACATACTGGCCAAAGCCCACCCCGTAGAATTCCGCGGTCTCGGCGTTAAAAAACGCACCGTACCAATATTGGGGCGTGAATATTTTGTGGATTGTCCAGCGATTGTCGTCAGCGGTAACCGTCTGGTCGCCGTAGGTGGCGTTCTCCACACGCCAAACTCCGGCGAGGGGAGTCTTCTGGGTCCTGGCCGCTGGTTCTACTCGCACGTAATACTCGTCGATCACGTAAGCATCATATTGATCAGCATCGGCAATTAAACCAGTTTGGTGCAGTACGTCCCCCTCAATCGTCCAAGAAAATTGTTGTTGGGTTCCTACAGCAGTAGAGTCCCAAGAGAAGTAATCAATGGTTTCGGTAAAGGTGTCTTTTCCGGCCCGGTAGGAACCTCCTCCCGCACCGGAAAAAGCCGCTCCGTCGAAATAGAGGAAATAGAAACGATCGGCAATAAAGATTTTGTAAATCTCCCGTTCAGTGTCCTTGTATTCTTTCATGTTCCCCCATTTGGCACGGGTCAGTTTCCAAGTGCCTTCCAGGGGGTGGGGTGTTGTACTCTGGGCAAGTAGGCAGCACGGGAATGCCAGGATCGCCAGCAGGCAAATCAGTCTCATAACGATGTTGTTTTTCTTTAGGCTTGTAACTGACGGGAAAAATCTGCGTGATCCCACTCAACTTCCAGTTGGTCGATCTTACCTGACTCATTCAGGCGGAAGACGAAGATATGGTCGCTACTGAATCGCTTACCTTGTGCCTTAATACCGGCGAAATCCTTAGCCTGGGTTCCTTCGATAAGGACTTGACAACGAATCGTATCATCGGTCGCTTGAGAGCTATCCATCCGGGTGACCAAGTCGGGGAAGGCATCGACGAGGGCAGACCAAAGGTGGCGCCCTAACTCGCCCAGCTGGCCACGGCCGTCTTCTCCTAGCGGTTTGAAGTGAACGGTACCAGTAGGATCGCAGTAACTTAGCATCTTATCCACGTCGTGCTCGGTGTAGGCGAACATGAAGTCGATGCAAGGGCCGGCATTCGCTAGGTGGGAAATATCTTGGGTGTTCTCGGTGACCATAGATGTGCTGTTTGTTGTAACAAGGGACAATATAAGTGCCTATTCCTGGGGCATAATTGTACGTTTGCGTCAACTTTCTTCTTCTTCCTGTAATAAGTGGGCTAGCTCCGGGCGGGATTTAAGGTATTGTTTGGGGGACTGACCTATGAACTCCCGAAAATCCCGAATGAAATGCGCTTGGTCGTAAAAGCCATTATGGTGGGTGATTTCTTGCCACTGGACCCGGCGGGAGGTGGAGACGACCCTACAGACGTGGCTGATACGCCGAAGCCGCCCGTAATACTTAGGGCTCAAGCCTACCTTACGGCGAAATTTTCGTTCAAACTGCCGGCGGCTCATATAGACTTTGCTCAGTAACTCATCCATTTGAAACTGACCGTTAGCCAGGACAATGGCATTCACGGTCCGATCGATAGCGTCGTAGTAATCATTATGAGCGTACACCTTCGCAAGCAGGAATTTTTCTATTAACCAGATTCGTTGCTCCCGGTCGGAGAGTTCCAGGAGACGCAAGCCCAGCTCCTCGCACTCCTTACCCAACACCGCACGCAGGTCCGTGCGCTCGTCTACCAATTCGATGAGGGGCACCCGGAAAAGCGTGGTCAAGGCTGCGGGCTGAAACACAATACCCAACATTCCGATAGTGCCCTGAAGTTCCAGTCCGTATTTGTGGGTCGCTTGGCCCATTAGGAAAAAAGCGGGCACCTCCCGTTTGCGGTCCTGCGCGTCAATGGCGGAATAGACATCCCCATAGTTAAAAACAACGGAGGTGAAGG